>JADFZP010000317.1 GCA_015232485.1 Alphaproteobacteria bacterium | reverse complement strand
CCTCGACCGCCTGCGGCGCCAGCGCGCCGCGAACTTGTTCCCCGGGGTGTGGGCCGCCGGCCGCGCGCGCCATGGCGTCCGAGCGCACCTCGCGATTGTCGAAGCCGTCGCGCTGGCCGACGCTGGCGAGGTGCGTGATCCCGCCGCTTACGCCGCGGGCATCATGCGCAAACCGCCGTCTCAGTGTCGGCCCGAAGTGACGCTGGCCCGCCTCGCCGCGCGGCGGGGCGCCCAGGCGGCTTCGCGGGTATGAGTCAGATCGCTCGACTTGAAGTCGGCGCCGCGAGGCGCGACGTGTCATCGGCGACTATCGGCAACGTATTCGCGCTTGCTTCTTCAACGAGTGCTTCTGCCAAGTCGGAGAGGCCTTTCGATATGCACGGCCAAAGGTCCAATTTGAACTGGCAGCGCGAAGCCTTGCGGCATTGTTCAGCAAAGTCGTGAAGCGTGAAAAAATGACACTTCTTTGCGAGGACTGACGGCATGTTGTGTGCGATATCGGAAAGAATGCACGCAATGGCCTGTTCATCCGGAAGGTTCGGTGAGACGTAAGGCCATTGGAAATCTGAATTATTTTCGATCCGTTGAAAGTTGATCGTCATGTTCGTGCCCGCGAACGTTATGCCGTCACGTGGCCTGGGCGTCCTGGTCACCATGCGTATCCAGCAGAATATTTTTTCCATGGCATCAAGCAATATAGCTTGGTCGGTCATCATGTGGCCCTCCGGCAGGTGTGTGGTTCCTAGTTCGTCCATAGCCGAGACAGCGGCCCGGCGTGTGCCCGACGCTTCTCGCAAATGGCCATGACCGCCGCGAGCGCGGAGCGCCCGCAGACGCAGGCTGGGGGCGCTCCGAAGGCGACCCCCCAGGAAATGTAGGCGGCCAGCTTCGGCCGGAGATCGGGCCAGCGATCGGCAGCCAGCACCGTCCACCCCGCAGCGATTGCCTCTGATCGGGCATCGGGTCGCAGGGTGCCCGCTTCCAGGCGTGCCAGAACCTCGCATTCCTGCCCGTTTAGAGAGCTCACATTCGCGGTGCGGTCAATCTGATCCACCGCATGAGACGCGAGCAGGCGTGCCAGATCATCTACCGTCGCGGATCGATGAGATCGCACCATCGCTGCCGTCCATTCGCTCGCCGCCACGGGCGCGGCCATGAGGCCGACCAGCACCAGGGCGAGGACAGCGGCGCCTCGCATGATGCGTCTGCAAGGACGGTCTATCGGTGCAGATTGCCGCCGCGCCCGGCACATTTCGATGACTGGGGTCGCGTCTCGCAGCTCGCGCGCGATCACCCATACCTCCGCGAGCGACAGCCGTGAGCCCGCCGCAACGCCGAGGGCGGCCTTCAGATCGATGTCGCGCTGATGGTCGACAGCCTGCTCAAGGTAGGCGCACGCCACGGCCTCAACCTGCGCCGCGTCCCGCGCCAGGAGACCACGTAGCGTGGGCAGCCGCTGCGCCCAGTTCGGCCGCCCGCCCCAGACCGAATGCCAGGCAATAGCCAGCCACTCGCGGTCCATCACGTGGCAGGCGGCGGCCACCAGGACCACCGGGCACCGTGCGCGAATGAAGATCTCAATGAAGCCCATCATGTCATTCCTCATTGGACCAGAGTTGGATTCGGGTCGAGCTGAGCCGCATAGGGAGTTTCGCGCCACGACACGATGTGCTTGAATCGCGCCAAGGGACGGCTCCGGAAAAACACGATCATCTCGTCTGGAGGCAGCTCGGCGATCTGGTCCGCCGTAAGAAGACGATCCTTTTGTTCGGCGGCGCCGAATCGCCCACCGATGACTTGGAAGGCGCCCCGATTGCTATTCGCCGTCATCACCGTCTCATGACCGATCATCGACTCGAGCCACTGCGCGGTGACCTTGTCGGTGCGCCCCAGGCCGAAGGCCCGCACGGTCGCGCACGAGCCCAGGAGGGTGCCTGTGGCCTCTTCCCCCCACACGTCGATCAGCCCGCCCAGATCCTGTGCCGCGAACAGCATGTCGATGCCGCTGCCCGCCGCCACCGTCGCGACCTGGAGCAGGGTTTCGAGGCGGCCGAGACGCGGCATTTCATCGGCGACCAGGAGCACGCGCTTTTTCGGCTCCCGACGCCCACTCGCTCGCAGGATCGTCGCCAGTGCAAGATTCGTCGCAAGACGAAGAAATCGTTGCTGATCCTCCAGCCGGATCAGAGGTACCACAATGAAAATGTCGATTTGATCCTCAAGCAAATCGTCGAGATCGAAATCCGGAATCGGGCGACCCTTGCTGTCCAGGCGGGGCGTCAAAAACCTCTGCATCTGGTCCGATTCGAGCCAATCGAATGCCCGTTTCAAGGTGGTGAAAAAACTGCCTCGCTCTTTCTTGCCAACATCAAGGACCGCAGCCGCTGCTCGTGCGGCCCGATCGCCCCACGTAGCCGGATCTTTCACCCACGCCTTGAACATCGCTATGCGATCGCCGCCCGTCAGCAGACCCGCGATCGCCGGGAGGTTATGCATCTCCGGTTTGAGATGGCGTAGCGAGACTTCGATGGTCGCCGCTACGAGCGTGCGCGCGATTTCTACGAAGTGCTTGCCATCGCCGTCGCCCTCGTCGACGACGATGGCGGCCGCTATCTGTTTGGCGTCGTCGTAAAGGCTTTCCGGCTGGCAATAGGCAAGCGGATTGAACTGGGCCGTCTCCGATGTCACGTGCCCGAATGGATTCAATAGGATCACCCGGCGGCCCAGACTTCGACGATGGCGAGCGCACATCGCCATCAGCTCACCCTTGATGTCATTCACCACCACTGGGCCGTCATGCTCGAGGATCGCCGGCAGCACGCACGACACGCCTTTCCCGGCCCGCGTGCCAGCAATGACCGCGTGATGGCCACCAAGCCAGCCACGCTCGGGATCGGGCTTATATCGCGCGACCGGCCCGAGCCCCCAGGGCAGCGCGGACGGCAGCCGCCCGAGCGGCAGTCCGGCGGGCACCCGCCGGAGCTGCGACAGCTCGCCGTCGCTCATCATCGCCGCCGCCCATGGCCCCATCGATGTGCGGCGCCGGCCAGACCAGACGAGCCTGACCGGCTCGACGATCAGCCCCTGTCGTCCGATCAGGACGCCGAGGCCGAGCACGAGCACGATGGCCGACCACTGGCCGAGGCGCACCAAATCCGGCGCCGCATCCCGCCACGCGACCTTCGCACGATCCCATGCGGGAGCCGGCTTGAATCGGCTGCGCCATGGGTCGGCCTTGCTCGGGCGAGTCTCAACCCATTCACCCATGGCCTTAGCGGCAGTCCAGGCCTCCGACCAGGCGCGCGCCGCATCGCGGCCGACGAGCGCGGTGGTCTCTACGGCGACAGCTAAGCTCCACACCACCAGAGCGGCGCCGACCAGGCGCATCAGCCCCTGGTGCAGATCGGCGGACGCGCGCCGGCCGAGAGCGCCGATCGACAGGCCAATGGTGGTCGTGATCGCCACGGGCCAGACATCAAGCGCCGCGACCGCCCATCCCTCGTCGTGCGCCGCGGCAACGTCTAAGACATTGTATGCAGCCAGCAGCATCACCGACATGCCGAGCCACACGCTCGAAATCCGCGCCATCATGGCCGCCTCCCCTGCCAGCGCTTCCATGCCATCCAGGCGAAGGCGATTCCGGCCACTACGAAATACGGTCCCGGCGCCAGCCGCGCCGCCTCCGCGAAGCCCATCGCGGCCAGCCCGCCCCCGATCCCCCACGCCGCCGTCTTCCACATCGACCGCCTCCTCTCACTCACTGACCGCCGCCGGCTCCGGCGCCGACTCGGCCGCCGGTTCCGCTGTGACCGTGCGACGTAGCTCGGCCAGCAGATCCGCGATGATCGCCACATCTTGCGGCCTTTGCGGCGCGCCCTCGAGCACGCTCATCAGCCACTCTTTGTGGTGACGACTGCCCTCGGCGGCGCCGAGGACCAGCGCCCCGACGATGATTTTCCGGCGCGTGTCCTCTCGGCGCCGCTGGCGCACTTCGGCGGCCGACAGCGCCTTCAGCTGTCCTTTTAGGGCCTCCAGTTTGCGCTCAAGGGCCGCTTTCCGCTCGTCTATCGGTTTTTTCATGGGTCGCATCACTCCACTGTTCGCACATACGGCGGCACCGGTTTCGGCGCCCGTCAGGCGGATCGCGCCACCGTCTCAAGGGGAGGAGCGCCGGGCCGATTCACCGCCTGCGCACGCGCCAAATCTTGATCGATCTTCCCCTCGGCGGCGGACGCCGCACGATCCGCCTCCGCATCCCACAGCCGGTTCGTGTTCTGTACCGACATTTTTCCGCCCACGAAGTGGTCGATCGCCTCGTAAGCAGCCGGTTTCCCTAGCGGGCCTTTGATCTCTGGCGCCTGCGCCGTGCCATGTTCGATTCCGGCGTGTCCAGCCGCTACGGCCGCACCGACCGCGCCAGCGGGAGGGAGAGCCGCCGCCGCTCCGGTCGCCCCTGCGACCAGGCCGCTAATCGATCCCGCAGCCGGGGCGCCAGTGCCGACGCCCGCCGCCTCGGCGGCTCCCGCACCGACGCCG
>JADFZP010000316.1:2248-4537 GCA_015232485.1 Alphaproteobacteria bacterium | reverse complement strand
CGTTCATGGACGAGCATCCCGAGTTTGATGCCCTTTTCGCGGAGGCTATGGACCGGGTTGAAGCTCTGGCGGGGGACAGCTTCGTGTCCGAATTCGATTGGGGGCGCTTCAACCGCGTTATCGATGTTGGCGGTTCCAAAGGAGCCAAATCCGCAGCCATTCTGAAGCGGCACCCTCACTTGCATGCGGTGGTTGTTGACCGTGCGCAAGCCATCGAGGGGGCGCCGACGTACTGGGCTGAGCGTGGGGAGGCGGAGTGTCTGTCGCGTATGCGGTTCGAGGCTGGGGATATTCTGGCGTCGGTTCCCGCCGCGGTCGATGATCGTGATGTTTACCTGCTTAGTGCTGTACTCCACGGCTTTGATGACAGTACCAGCATCGACGCACTTTCAACCGTGGCCGCGGCCGCGGCGAAGGCTCGCGCCACAATCGTGCTGCTGGAGTCGGTGATGCCCAGTTCAAAGCCCGACCTCACGGCTGCCACATTCGACATGCAGATGTTCATGGGCACCAAGGGGGGCGAAAGGACTATGGATGAATGGGGGCGGCTATTCACCCGAAGCGGGGTCGTCCTTGAAGAGGTTGTTGGCTTGGCGTCATTCGCTAAGATGCTGGTTCTACACCCCAAACTTCCATAGTGCGTGTTCCATTCCACCCAGGGAAGATCACTAGCCGGGCGGGCGCCCCGGCGCCCTTGGCCGCCGCCTCAACGGCGGCTTTACCGACGAGCGGTCGAATCGACCCCTCGCCGGCGTGACGCGTCCGCTTCGCTCTTGCCTTGCCCCCCGCCTTTGCGCTAGCCAACCGACATACGCGCGAAGGATTGCTCGATGACCGACAGCACGCAGCTTCTTCCCCATGTCGACCGCCTGAAGCAGGCTCGCCTGCTGTGCGTGGGCGACGTCATGCTCGACCGCTTCGTCCATGGCGACGTCGAGCGCATCTCGCCCGAGGCGCCCATTCCGGTGGTCCGCATCCGGCGCGAGGCCAGCATGCTGGGTGGCGCCGGCAACGTGCTGCGCAACATGATGGCGCTGGGCGCCTCGCCGCATTTCGTCTCGGTGGTGGGCGACGACGCGGCCGGCCGCGAGGTCGGCAACCTGATCGGCGCCGGCATCGAGACCGCCCCCGCGCTGGTCGTCGAGGCCGGTCGCCAGACCACCATCAAGACCCGCTATTTCGCGGCCAGCCAGCAGTTGCTGCGGGCCGACAGCGAGACCCTGGCGCCGTTGACCGCCCGCTCGACCGAGGCGCTGGCCACCGAGGTGCTGCGCCTCCTGCCCCAGATCGACGTGCTGGTGCTGTCCGACTACGGCAAGGGCGTGCTGGCCGCGCCGCTGGTCGCCCGGCTGGTGGAGGCGGCGACCAAGGCCGGCAAGGCGGTGGTGGTCGATCCCAAGGGGCGCGACTACTCGGCCTATCGCGGCGCCCGCGTGGTCACGCCCAACCGCAAGGAACTGGCCGAGGCCACCGGCCGCCCGGTGAGCACCGAGGCCGAGATCGTCGAGGCGGCCCGCCATCTCGCCCAGACCTGCGGCGTCGAGGCGGTGCTGGTGACGCGCAGCCAGGACGGCATGACCCTGGTGAGCGGCGACGAGGTGCACCACCTGCCCGCCGAGGCGCGCGAGGTGTTCGACGTTTCGGGAGCCGGCGACACCGTGGTCGCCACCCTGGCCGCCGCCATGGCGATCGGCGCGCCGTTGGTCGAAGCCGCCCGGCTGGCCAATGTCGCGGCGGGCATCGTGGTGGGCAAGGTCGGCACGGCGGTGGCCTACGCCGCCGAACTCGAAACCGCCCTGCGCCACACCGATTTGCGGGCCGGCGAGGACAAGATCCTCGACCGCGAGACGGCCGGCGAGGTGGTCGCCCGCTGGCGCCGACAGAGTTTCCGCGTCGGCTTCACCAATGGCTGCTTCGACCTGCTGCATCCCGGCCACATCGCCCTGCTGGCCCAGGCGCGGGCGGCTTGCGACCGGCTGATCGTCGGCCTGAATTCCGACGCCTCGGTGGCCCGCCTGAAAGGCCCGCACCGGCCGGTGCAAAGCGAAACCTCGCGCGCCGTCGTGCTGTCCTCGCTGGGCATGGTCGACGCGGTGGTGGTGTTCGGCGAGGACACGCCCTTGTCCCTGATCCAGGCGTTGAAACCCGACGTGCTGGTCAAAGGCGCCGACTACACGGTGGCCACGGTGGTCGGCGCCGATCAGGTCCAGTCCTGGGGCGGACGCGTCCTGCTGGCCGACCTGGCGCCCGGCCACTCGACCACGGCGACGATCGCGCGCATGGGGAAGT
>JADFZP010000316.1:0-2148 GCA_015232485.1 Alphaproteobacteria bacterium | reverse complement strand
CGCCTTGGGAGTAACGGCGTGAAACGGCTTGCGCCGGGGCCGGGACCGGGGTAGGTCAGCAGCCATGCGGGATGAACCAAAGGCCGTGGTGCTGCTGAGCGGCGGCCTCGATTCCACCACCTGTTTGGCGATCGCCAAGGCGCGCGGCTTTCAGCCGTTGGCGCTCACCTTCCGTTACGGCCAGCGGCACGACGTCGAGATCGAGGCGGCGCGCCGGGTGGCGCGAGCCTTCGGGGTGCGGCGCCATGTGGTGGCGGCGCTCGATGGGGCGCTGTTCGGCGGCTCGGCGCTGACCGATCCGGACATCGACGTGCCCAAGGGCCGCTCGGCCGACCAGATGGGCGCGGACATCCCCGTCACCTACGTCCCGGCGCGCAACACGGTGTTTTTGGCCATGGCGCTGGCGATGGCCGAGGCGAACGACGCCCGCGACATCTTCATCGGGGTCAACGCGCTGGACTACAGCGGCTATCCCGACTGCCGCCCGGAATACATCGAGGCCTTCCAGCGAATGGCCGATCTGGCCACCGCCGGCGCGGTGCGGGACGGGCGCGCGGTGACCATCCACGCGCCGCTGATCGCCATGAGCAAGGCCGAGATCGTCGCCGAGGGCAACCGCCTGGGCGTCGATTGGAGCCTGACCAGCACCTGCTACGACCCCGACCGCGACGGCGCCGCCTGTGGCCGTTGCGACGCCTGCCGCCTGCGGCTTGACGGCTTCGCGGCCGCCGGCGCCGTCGATCCCATCGCTTACGCGCAAGGGTGACATGAAGCAATCCCAGGACGTTCTGATCATCCGCACCCATGGCGAGGGCAACCACAACATCACCGAAGAGGTGACCGAGTGGGTCGAACGCCAGGGCATCGCCGAGGGACTGCTGACCCTGTTCATCCAGCACATCTCGGCCTCGCTGGTGGTGCGCGAGACGGCCGATCGCGACGATCTGCACGCCTTCTTCCGCCGCCTCGAGGGCGACGACGAATTCGAGGTGCGCAATCCCCCCTATATCCGCAACGTGCACCTCGCCTTGCCGGTGCGCGCCGGCCGGCTGGCGCTGGGCGCCCGCCAGGGCCTTTACGTCTTCGAGCACCGCGAAACGCCCCACACCCGCAACATCGTTCTGCATCTGATCGGGCGCTGACTTTCATGCTATGGTCGCCCCAACCATAAGGTCCGGGAGGGGTGGGTTTAATGCTGAAAGCGCTGATCTTCGACGTCGACGGTACGCTGGCCGAAACCGAGGAGGCGCATCGCCGCGCCTTCAACGACACCTTCCGCGACGAGGGATTGCGCTGGTATTGGGACCAGCGCCTGTATGGCGAGTTGCTGAAGGTGGCGGGCGGCAAGGAACGCATCCACCATTTCATCGACCGCTTCCATCCGGCCCTGCTGTCCGAGCCGGATCTGGCCGAACGCATCGCCCGTCTGCATCGCGCCAAGACCGACCGTTATCTAAGGCTGATCGCCTCGGGCGAGGTGCCGCTGCGCCCCGGCGTGCGGACGTTGATCGACGAGGCGCGCGCCGCCGGCCGCGCCCTGGCCATCGCCACCACGACCAGCCGCCCCAACGTGGCCGGACTGCTCGACGCCACCATCGGGCGCGAGGCGACCACCTGGTTCGCGGCGATCGGCGCGGGCGAGGACGCCAGCGCCAAGAAGCCGGCCCCCGACGTCTACCGTCTGGTGCTCGAACGCCTGGGCCTGACCGGCGCCGACTGCCTGGCCTTCGAGGATTCGGCCAACGGCCTGCGCTCGGCGCGCGGGGCGGGCATTCCCACCCTGGTGACGCCCAGCGTCTACACCGCCGACGACGACTTCACCCACGCCCTGGTCAAGCTGCCCAGCCTTGACGGCATGACGCTGGCCGATCTCGACGGGCTGCACGCCCGCGCCGCTTGAAGGAACAGACCTGGACGATCCGCTCGACTCCCTTCTGGCCGAAATCCGCGCCTGCCGGGTTTGCGAGGCGCATCTGCCGCTTGGGCCCCGGCCGGTGTTGCGGGCCACGAAATCGGCGCGGGTGCTGATCGTCGGACAGGCGCCCGGCACGCGGGTCCACGAGACCGGAATCTCCTGGAACGACCGCTCGGGCGTTCGGCTGCGCGGCTGGCTGGGGCTCGTCCGCGAGACCTTTTACGACGAGGACC
>JADFZP010000315.1 GCA_015232485.1 Alphaproteobacteria bacterium | reverse complement strand
CATGCGCGCCCACGTCTCGGCGGTCGGCTCGGCCTCGGCCGACATTCTCAGCGGCCTGCCGACGGCGCCGCGTTTGGTGGGGCGCAGGGTGACGAAGCCGTCCTCGACGCGCACCTCCTCCTGGGCGATCACCGTGTCGGCGCCTTGGGGAATGGGCGCGCCGGTGAAGATGCGGAACACCTCGCCCGGCTTGACGATTTGGCCGGGAGGATCGCCGGCGGCGATGCGGCCGGTCACCTTCAGGCGAGTCTCGGCGGCTTCGAGGTCGGCGGCGCGCAGGGCGTAGCCGTCCATCGCCGAATTGTCGAAGGGCGGTTGGGTGCGCCGGGCCGCCAGATCGGCGGCCAGCACCCGGCCGGGCGCCTCGAACAGCTTCACGCTTTCGGTCTCGGCGACCGGGCGGATGGCGGCCAGCAGGGCGGCCACCGCCTCGTCGGCGCGCAGCATCTCGCGGGCGGGGGCGAAGGCGTCGGTCATCGAAGCGTCCTTTCGGCGATCTCGGCCCACCAGCCGCGCAGGGCGTGCTCGGTCGGTTCGAGCATGCGGCCGGCGCCGCCGGTCAAGGCGTCCCATTGCGGCTTGTAGCGTTGCGACAGCGTGGTCAGCAGGGGAATGCCCAGGCTCGCCGCCTCGAACATCTCGGGCGCCAGCCCCTCGCCCTCGGCCTCGGAGCCGGCGAATTTGTTGACCACCAACAGCGCCACTTGGGCCGCGATCTCGCGGCGCAGGACGGCGCTGGCGGCGGCCAGTCCGACCGGATCGAGCCGGCACGACGCCGACCCCGAGCCCAGATCCTGCGAGATCACCCACGTCGTCCCCTCGCGCAGATCGACCAGTTCCATGCGCTCGCGGCCGTTCGGCCAATGGCCGCCGCACTGGATCAGTCCGCCGACATCGACCCCGTCGCGGCGCAGTGAGCGGGCGAAGTCGGCCAGCAACTCCTCGGTGGCGCCGCCCCGCTCGTGCAGGATGACGCCGATCGGCAGGTCGGGGCTCATGGGAAGAACACCTGTTCGCCATCGATGCGGAAGCCGGCGATCGCCGCCTTGCCGCGCGGCCCGGTCAGCCAGTCGTGCCACAGCCGCGCGTCCTCGGGATTGCGGGCGCGGCTCACCAGGATGCCGCCGTACGGATTGGTCATCGCCTTGTCGCCCTGGACCAGCAAGGCGAGGCTCTGGCGGTTGCGGAAGCTGGCCCAGGTGGCGCGGTCGGCCAGCGCGTAGGCGTCCAGCCCGGCCGCCGTGTTGAGGGTCGACCCCATGCCCGAGCCGAGTTCGCGGTACCAGCCGCCCTCGGCCGCCTTGGGATCGACGCCGGCCGCCTTCCACAGGCGCAACTCGCTTCGATGGGTGCCGGAATCGTCGCCGCGCGAGGCGAACGGCGCCTTGGCGGCGGCGATGCGGCGCAAGGCTTCGGCGGCGTCGGTCAGCCCGGCCACCTTGGCCGGATCGGCGGCGGGGCCGATCAGCACGAAGTCGTTGTGCATCACGTCGCGTCGGTCGGCGCCGTGGCCGTCGGCGATGAAGCGATCCTCGCCGACCCGGTCATGGACCAGCAGCGCATCGGCGTCGCCCTGCATGCCGATCTTCAGCGCCTGCCCGGTGCCCACCGCGACGACCCGCACCGCGATTCCGGTGTCCAGTTCGAACATCGGCAGAATATGGCCGAACAGCCCGGACTGCTCGGTCGAGGTGGTCGAGGCCAGCACGATGAACCGATCCGTCGCGCCGGCCGGCGAAGCGAGCAAGGCGCATAGCAGCAAGATCAGACGTAGGGTCAAGCTCCGTCCCCCTCTCAGCACATCAATTCCCCCGCCAAAAAGGCGCGCGCCTGGGCCGTGGCCGGGGCCTGGAAGAATTCGGCGGCCGGGCCGTGCTCGACCAGACGGCCGCGCGACAGGAACAATACCTCGTCGGCCAGACGGCGCGCCTGGCCAAGATCATGGGTGGTCATCACGATCTTGGTGCCGTTGGCGTGAAAATCGTGAACGGCGATCTCGACCGCCAGCGTGGCGGCGGGATCGAGCGCCGAGGTCGGCTCGTCGAGGAACAGCACCTCGGGCCGCACCGCCCAGGCGCGGGCCAGCGCCAGCCGCTGCCGCTCGCCGCCCGACAGCACGCGGGCCGGGCGGCGGGCCAACTCGCCCAGTCCGAAGCGGTCCAGCGCCTCTTCCGCCATGCCCTGCCGCAGGCGCCGCGCCACGCCGCGCAACGACAAAACGTAGCGGATATTGCCCAACGCCGAGCGGCGCAGCAACACCGGCCGTTGAAAGACCATCGCCTGACGGCGCCGCAAAGCCGCCTCGTCCAGCCCGCCCGACCAGCGCAAACCGCCCTCGGTCGGCTGGATCAGCCCGTGGCACAGGCGCAGCAGCAGGCTTTTGCCGGCCCCGTTGGGGCCCAAGACGATGGTGCGCATGCCGGCCCGCAGCGGCACCGTCACGCCCGACAACAGCCGCCGCCCACCCGCCGAATAGCCCAGCCCGCGCAGTTCGAGCGGCAGGATCGAGGTCATCCCGACACCCTCCGCGCCCAGGCGCCGGCCGCGAAGGCGGCGCCGTTCACGGCGGCCACCACGGCCAGCAGAATCATGCCCAAGCCCAGCGCCATCGCCAGATCGCCCTTCGAGGTCTCCAGCGAAATGGCGGTGGTCATGGTGCGGGTCAGGCCCTTGATGTTGCCGCCGACGATCATCACCGCGCCGACCTCGGCGGCGGCCCGCCCGAAGCCGGCCAGCAGCACGGTGATCAGCGAATGCCGGCCGTCCCACAACAGGGTGCCGATCACCCGCCGGCGCGGCGCCCCCAGCGAGCGCAGTTGCTCGCCATATTCCTCCCACAGATCGGCGACCGCTTGGCGGCCCAAGGCGGCGATGATCGGGGTGACCAGCACCGCCTGGGCGACCACCATGGCGCCGGGCGTGAACAACAGGCCGAACGAGCCCAGCGGCCCGGCGCGCGACAACAGCACATAGACCGCCAGCCCGACCACCACCGGCGGCAGGCCCATCAGCGCGTTGAGCGCCACCAGAACGACCTCGCGTCCGGGAAAGCGGGCCAGCGCCAGAAAGGCGCCCAGCGGCAGGCCGATCACGGCGGCGATCGCCACGGCGGCGAGGCTGACGCCCAAGGACAGCCGCACGATGGCGAAAAGCTCGGCGTCCAGGCCGGCGATCAGCGCGATGGCGCTCGAAAAGGCTGCGGCCAGGTCGAACATGGTTCAGGATGGCGCCCAGGCGGCGGACGAGGTGTGACGATGCGGATCGAGGATGTGGCCGGGGTGATCCTGACCGGCGGGCGCTCGCTGAGGATGGGTGGAGGCGACAAATGCCTGCTGCCGCTGGCCGGCCGACCGCTGCTCGCCCACATCGTTTCCCGCGCCGCGCCGCAGGTCTCGGCCCTGGCCCTCAACGCCAATGGCGATCCCGCCCGCTTCGCGGCCTTCGGCCTGACGGTGGTGGCCGACGACGTGCCCGGCTTCCCCGGCCCGCTGGCCGGCATCCTGGCGGGAATGGAATGGGTGCGGCGCGAGCGGCCGGGCTGCCGCTGGCTGGCCAGCTTTCCCGGCGACGCGCCGCTGTTGCCGCCCGATCTGGTCGAGCGACTGGCCTTGGCTGCGGCGGGCGCCGAAATGGCCTGCGCCGCATCGGGCGGGCGCGACCATCCGGTGGTCGGCCTGTGGCCGGTGGCGCTCGCGTCGTCCCTGCGCCACGCCATCGAGGTCGAGGACATCCGCAAGATCACCCGCTGGACCGGCCGCTTTCAAATCGGCCACGCCGAATGGCCCGCCGATCCGGTCGATCCCTTCTTCAACGTCAACACGCCCGACGACCTGTCCGCCTTGGAGCGGCTGGTGGCGGGCTGACGGGGCGTGGCCGTCATCCCCGCGAAAGCGGGGATCCATCGACGTCCGCGCATGGATTCCCGCCTTCGCGGGAATGACGAGGGTGCTGGCTTCGGGTGCCTTCGCGGGAACGACGAAGGTCATGACTTCGCCTTCTCGTCGCGTTCGCGCAGATCGTCCTCGGTGGTGCGCGGGCGGGGCGGAGTCGCGCCGGCCATCGGGTTGTCGCCGGTCTCGAACTGCACGACGACGCGGCAGTCTTCGCACATGCGCAGGCGGCGCGCCGCCTCGCCCATGAACATCGGGTGACGGTCGGCCAGCGCCGCGGCCATCCGCTCGATGACGCCCAGGATGCCGAATTCCTTGTCGCAGCGGACGCAGCGGGCGGGCTCGCCCTCCTTCAGCACGCGCCCGCCGCGCGACTCGAAGGACAGCCGGGGAACCAGCGCGATCGCCGCCTCGGGGCAGGTCGAGCGGCACAGCCCGCATTGCACGCAGGCCGCCTCGTGGAACGACAGTCGCGGCCGTTCCGGGTCGGCGCGCAGGGCGCTGGTCGGGCAAGCCTGGGTGCAGGCCATGCACAGCGTGCATTTCGCCGTGTCCAGGACCACGTCGCCGAACGGGCTGCCGGCCGGCATGGCGAGGGCCGCCACCGGGCTGGCGGCGTGGGCGGCGAGATGCGACAGCGCCATGGCGCGCACCCCGCGCCGGTCGCCGGTGGTCAGG
>JADFZP010000314.1 GCA_015232485.1 Alphaproteobacteria bacterium | reverse complement strand
CGAAGGGTCGGTGCCGAACGCCCTAATTTTCGCCACATTTGCGCTTGATCGTGGCGTCTCCCCTCGAGGGAGCCGCTGTCGGACGTCGGACCCCCTTCGGCGGTTCCCCGCTTCGGGCACGGCCGGCGTTCCCCCTTGCGCCGGCCGTCGCCTTGGGGGCCTTGGGCGGACATTCCGCGTTTGCCGGTTGATGGCCCCCGGGTTTCGCGCCTAATCTGCCGCCCATGATGGATGCATCCTCGATCTTCGCCGGAGAAGGACTGGCCTGCCTGCGTGGCGAGCGGCTGGTGTTCGCGCGACTCGACTTCCAGGTCGAGGCGGGCGAGGCGCTGGTGCTGGTCGGGCCGAATGGCAGCGGCAAGTCGTCGCTGCTGCGCCTGATGGCCGGGCTGCTGGCGCCGATGGACGGGCGACTCGTCTGGAACGGCGCGCCGGTCGCCGACGACCGCGAGGCGCATGCGGCGCGCTGCCATTACGTGGGCCACCACGACGCCATCAAGCCGGTGCTCACGGTGCGCGAGAATCTGGCCTTCTGGGCGCGGCTGCACAGCGACGACCATCGCGCCGAGGTGGCGGTGGCCGAGGCGCTCGACGCCTTCGGCCTCATCCATCTCGCCGATTTGCCCGGCAAGCTGCTGTCGGCGGGCCAGAAGCGGCGGCTCAATCTGGGCCGCCTGCTGGCGGCGCCGGCGCCGTTGTGGTTGCTCGACGAGCCGATCACCGCGCTCGACCGCGCCTCGATCAAGGGGCTCGAGGCGGTGATGGCCAGCCATCTGGCGCACGGCGGCATGGTCATCTTGTCGACCCACGCCGATATCGATCTGCCGACGGCGCGGCTGCTCGCGCTGGACGGCTTCAAACCGCGTCCGGTGGCGCTGGAGGCCTGGTGATGCGCCGATTCGTCGAGATCGTCCGCCGCGATTTGCGCCTCGCCTTGCGCCAGGGCAGCGACAGCGTGATGGTGGTCACCTTCTTCGTGCTGACCGTGGTGCTGTTTCCGTTCGGCATCGGCCCCGAGGTCAACATCCTCGAACGGGTCAGCGCGGGGATCTTGTGGGTGGTCGCGCTGCTCGCCTCGATGCTGTCGCTGGACAGGCTGTTCCAGGCGGACTACGAGGACGGCAGCTTGGAACTTCTGGCCCTCACCCCCACCCCGTTGGGCGTGGTGGTGGCGGCCAAGGTGGTCGCCCATTGGCTGACCACCGGACTGCCGCTGATCGTCGCGGCGCCCGTGCTGGCGGTGTTGCTGCACATGAACGCCGACGGCTTCGGCGTGTTGCTGATCGCCATGGCGCTGGGCACCCCGACCCTCAGCCTGATCGGCTCGATTGGTGCGGCCCTGGTGTTGGGAGCGCGGCGGGGTGGCGTGCTGCTGTCGTTGCTGGTGCTGCCGCTTTACGTGCCGGTGTTGATCTTCGGAGTCGGCGCGGTCGACGCGGCGGTCCAGGGCTTCGAGTCGCAAGCCCAGTTGCTGGTGATGGGCGCCATTTTGCTGGCCGCCTTGCCGCTGGCCCCCTGGGCCTCGGCGGCGGCGCTGCGCCAGGCGCTGGAGTGAAGGTTAACTCGTTTTCACGGGACCATTGCGCAAACACCTAGTAGAAAAAAGCCCATGCATCGCTTCGCCAACCCCGCCCGTTTCCTACGCGCCGCACAGCTCGTCCTGCCGTGGAGCGCCGGGCTGACCGTCGCCTTGCTGGCCGCCGGGCTTTATCTCGGGCTGCTCGGTTCGCCGGCCGATTACCAGCAGGGCGAGACGGTGCGCATCATGTACGTCCACGTCCCCTCCGCCTGGATGGGGCTGTTCGTCTATTCCAACATGGCGATCGCCAGCGCGGTGGCGCTGATCTGGAAGCATCCGCTGGCCGACGTGGTGGCCAAGGCCTCGGCCCCGGTGGGCGCCGGCTTCACCTTCGTGTGTCTGGTCACCGGCGCCTTGTGGGGCAAGCCGATGTGGGGCACCTGGTGGGCCTGGGACGCGCGGCTGACCAGCATGCTGATCCTGTTGTTCCTGTATCTGGGGCACATGGCGCTGGTCAACGCCTTCGACGACCCGACCCGCGGCGCCAAGGCGGGCGCGGTGCTGGCTCTGGCCGGATTCGTCAACGTGCCGATCATCAAATACTCGGTCGACTGGTGGAACACCCTGCATCAACCGGCCAGCGTCACCCGCGTCGGCATGCCGGCCGTCGACCCGGCGATGCTGACGCCTTTGTTGCTGATGGGGCTGGCCTTCACCACCTTCTTCGTGACCCTCCTGATTCTGCGGGTGCGAAGCGAGTTGGCGGCGACCAAGATCCGGGCGATTCGCATGGTTCAGGTGCATGGGGGCTGACATGGACGGCGTTCTCGGCATGGGCGGATACGCCGCCTACGTCTGGCCGGCCTACGGGATCACCGCCGTGGTGATGCTGGGCCTGCTGATCACCTCGTTGCGCGAGATGCGCAAAAACGAATCGCAGCTCGCCGCGTTGAAACAGGCGCATCCGCGCCGCCGCGCGCGGGCCGAGGAGGGGCAGTCGTGACCCGCAAGCAGCGTCGCCTGAACTTCGTCTTGCTTGGCATGTTGGCGCTGGGCGCCGCCACCGCCCTGGTGCTGACCGCCTTCAACGACAGCCTCGTCTATTTCTACAGCCCCAGCGACCTGAAGGAGCGCCAAATCGGCCCCGAGCGGCGCTTGCGCCTGGGCGGCTTGGTCGAAGAGGGCAGCGTCAAGCGCGACGGCCAGACCATCCGCTTCGTGGTCACCGACACGGCGGCCACCGTGGGGGTGGTCTACAACGGCCAACTGCCCGACCTGTTCCGCGAGGGCCAGGGCGTGGTGGCCGAGGGCCGCCTCGAGAACGGCGTCTTCCAGGCGGCCGAGGTGCTGGCCAAGCATGACGAGAACTACATGCCCAAGGAAGTCGCCGACGCGCTGAAGAAGCAGGGCCACTGGCAGGAGGAGAAGTCCGCCAAATGATCCCCGAGCTGGGTCACTACGCATTGGTGCTCGCCTTGTTCGTCGCTTTCGCCCAGGCGGTCGTGCCACTGGTCGGGGCGGCGCGTGGCGAGGTCGCGTGGATGGAATTCGGCCGCGCCGCGGCGCTGGTCCAGATGCTGTTGATCGGCGTGGCCTTCGGGGCGCTGACCTGGGCCTATGTGGTCAGCGACTTCTCGGTCGCCAACGTGGCGCAGAACTCGCACTCGGCCAAGCCGATGCTCTACAAGGTGGCCGGGGTGTGGGCCAATCACGAGGGCTCGCTGCTCTTGTGGATCACCATCCTGGCCGCGTTCGGGCTGGCGGTGGCGATGGGCGGCCGCAACCTGCCGCCGGGCCTGCGCGCCCGCGTGCTGTCGGTGCAGGCGGGTCTCACGGTGGGTTTCCTGCTGTTCATCCTGTTCACCTCGAATCCGTTCGACCGGCTGTCGCCGGCGCCGCTCAACGGCAACGGCCTCAATCCGCTGTTGCAAGACCCCGGTCTGGCCTTCCATCCGCCGTTCCTTTACCTGGGCTATGTCGGCTTCTCGATGGCCTTCTCGTTCGCCATCGCGGCCTTGATCGAGGGGCGCGTCGATCCCGCCTGGGCGCGCTGGGTGCGCCCCTGGACGCTGGCCGCCTGGACCTTTTTGACCCTGGGCATCGCGATGGGCTCGTGGTGGGCCTATTACGAACTCGGCTGGGGTGGCTGGTGGTTCTGGGACCCCGTCGAGAACGCCTCGTTCCTGCCCTGGCTGGCCGGCACCGCGCTGTTGCATTCCGCCGTGGTGGTCGAGAAGCGCGACGCGCTGAAAAGCTGGACCATCCTGCTGGCGATCATCGCCTTTTCGCTCAGTCTGTTGGGCACCTTCCTGGTGCGCTCGGGCGTCTTGACCTCGGTCCACGCCTTCGCCACCGACCCGGCGCGCGGCGTGTTCATCCTGGCCTTGCTGGTGGTGGTCACCGGCGGCTCGCTCACCCTGTACGCGGTGCGGGCGCCGGCCTTGAAGGCGGGCGGGCTGTTCGCGCCGATCTCGCGCGAGGGCAGCCTGCTGCTCAACAACGTGCTGATGGCGACGGCGGCCGGCACCGTGCTGCTGGGCACGCTGTATCCGCTGATCGCCGACGCGCTCGATCTCGGCAAGGTGTCGGTCGGCCCGCCCTTCTTCAACATGGTCTTCGTGCCGCTGATGGTGCCGATGATCGTGGTGATGGCGGCCGGCCCCTTGCTGGCCTGGAAGCGCGGCGATCTGCCGGGCACCCTGATGCGGCTGCGCGTGGCGCTGGCGATCACCGTGGCGGCGTTCGTAGCCACCTGGGCGGTGATGGGCGGCGGCTTCGGGCAATTGGCGGCGGCGGGCGGCATCGCCCTGGCGGTCTGGCTGTTCTGCGGCACCCTGGCCGAATTCGCCGAGCGCATCCGCCTGTTCCGCGTCTCGCCGGCCGAAAGCCTGCGCCGCGCCGGCCGCCTGCCGCGCGCCGCCTGGGGGATGACCATCACCCATGCCGGGCTCGCCGTGATGGTGGCCGGCATCACCGGCTCCAGCGCTTGGCAGGTCGAGAAGATCCAGGTGATGCGGCCGGGCGAGACGGTCGAGGTTTCGGGCTACAGCTACA
>JADFZP010000313.1 GCA_015232485.1 Alphaproteobacteria bacterium | reverse complement strand
GCGATACAGACGGCCGCGACGGGGTCGGCGACAACGCCGGGGCGATCGTCGCGCCCGACACCTTGCGCCGCGCCCGCGCCGCCGGCATCGACCCCCTGGCCCGCTTGGCCGACAACGACGCGCTGGCGGTGTTCGAGGCGCTGGGCGATCTGGTCGACACGGGGCCGACCCACACCAATGTCAATGATTTCAGAGCCATTCTGGTTGGCTGAAAACCACACCAATGGGGCGCGGCGCCGGGCGACCAATTGGTCCATGATGCGACCGCCTTCCGGAAAGGACGCGGAATGAGAAGAACGAGAAACGCCAAGATCATCGCCACCCTGGGCCCGGCGAGTACCGAACCGCACGCCATCGAAAGCCTTTTCATGGCCGGGGCCGACGTGTTCCGGCTGAATTTCAGCCACGGCACCCATACCGACCACCGCCGCCGCATCGAGATCATCCGCGATCTCGAACGCCACGCGCGCCGACCGATCGGCGTGCTGGCCGATCTGCAGGGGCCGAAGCTGCGCGTCGGCCTGTTCCACGGCGGCAAGGCGACGCTGGGCTCGGGCGACGTCTTCCGCCTGGATCTCGACCACGCGGCGGGCGACCGCACGCGCGCCGCCCTGCCCCACCCCGAGGTGTTCGCGGCGCTGACGGTCGGCACCGAATTGCTGCTCGACGATGGCCGCATCCGCCTGCGCGTCGAGCATCACGGGATGGACTTCGCCGAGACCCGCGTGCTGGTCGGCGGCGAATTGTCCAATCACAAGGGCCTCAACGTCCCCAACGTCGTGCTGCCGCTGTCGGCCATGACGCCCAAGGACCGCTCGGACCTCGCCGCCGCCCTGGACATGGGCGCCGACTGGATCGCGCTGAGCTTCGTGCAGCGCCCCGAGGACGTGGCCGAGGCGCGCGCCATGGTGCGCGGCCGCGCCTGGATCTTGTCCAAGCTGGAGAAGCCCTCGGCGATCGACCGCCTGGACGAGATCATCGAACTGTCCGACGCGGTGATGGTGGCGCGCGGCGATCTGGGCGTCGAGGTGCCGCCCGAGACCGTGCCGATCCTGCAAAAACGCATCATCGCCGCCGGCCGCGAAGCCGGCAAGCCGGTGGTCGTCGCGACCCAGATGCTGGATTCGATGGTCCACTCGCCGACCCCCACCCGCGCCGAGGCGTCGGACGTCGCCACCGCGATCTATGACGGCGCCGACGCGGTGATGCTGTCGGCCGAGACCGCCACCGGCGACTATCCGATGGACGCGGTGACCATGATGGACCGCATCATCCAGACCGTCGAGGGCGACGTCCATTACACCATGATGCGCGACGCCGCCCGCCCGGCGCCCGATCCCACCGTGCGCGACGCGATCAGCGCCGCCGCCCGGCAGGTCGCCCATACGCTCAAGGTGGCGGCCGTGGTGACCTACACCTCGTCGGGCTCGACCACGTTGCGCGCCGCCCGCGAACGCCCCGAGGTGCCGATCATCGGCCTGACCTCGGATATCCGCGTGGCCCGCCGCCTGGCCCTGGTGTGGGGCACCCATTCGGCGATCACCAAAGAGGTCCACAGCTTCAGCGAAATGGTCGCCAAGGCGCTGAAGAACGCCCGCGACGAGGGCTTCGCCAAGCCGGGCGACCAGATCGTCATCACCGCCGGGGTGCCGTTCGGCACGGCGGGAACCACCAACATCCTGCGGGTGGCCAAGTTGGAGGGAACCTGAAGGCCGTTCAGGCCGCCGTCGCCGGGGCGTTGGCGCGGCCGAGCAGGCGGGCCGCGCCGGGTGGGGCTTGGTCCCAGAAGCTGCACGCGCCATAGCGTTCGAGCAGATCGGGCGGCAGCACACTGCGGCGCGGCGCCCAGGCCACCCGGGGGCGGATGGCGTGCAGGCCGGGGGTGCGCAGCACCTCGTCCATCACCGGCTCGTCCAGGGTGACGTTGCCGAAGTCGTGGGGGAACCACGGCTCGCCGATGAAGTCGTAGATCGCGCGCAGCGCCGCTTCGGGCGCCTGGGCGAGGAAATCGTATTCGACCAGCAACAGGCGGTCGGCGTGCTCGCCCCAATAGGCCTCTTTCAACGCGTGCCAGGGCAGGCCGATCAGGCGGTCGCGGCTGGCCAGCGCCTCGCAGCGGCTATAGACCGTGGCGCGCTCGACGTCGTCGATGAACAGGCCCGACAGTTCGAAGGCGTTGCGGCGGATCAGGCGCTCGATGCTGTCCAGAATCCAGGCCACGTCGCGGATGCAGCAAATCACCTTGGCCTGGGGGAACAGCCGGGTCAAAGCGGGCAGCCGCGCCGTCCACAGCCGGTTGGTGTCGAAGGCGACATGGCCGGGCGGCGTGTCGCCCAGCCACGAGTCGAACAGGCCCCTGAGCAGGGCCTCCTTCTTCTCGGACGGTACGGCGAAGGCCAAGTCGTTCTCGCTGCTGACCGCCTTCAGCACATGCGAGAACAAGGCGTGCAGCGGGCTTGACAGCCCGGCGGAAAAGCGCGGGTTCTGACGCAACAACGCGGCGAGAAGGGTCGAGCCGGAACGCGGCAGACCCGAAATGAAATGGATGTTGGCCTGCAAGAAACCGCCTCCGACCCGAGCCCGGACACGGTACAACCATACCATGAGGCATAGTCGCTGTCTCGACCAAAGTATGGGATTCAAAAAGAAGGGAGTCCCTCGCGGGACTCCCCCTTCATCTCGTTTTGGCGAGGGTTCAGTGAACCGTTTCGCCGTGCAGGGCGTAATCCAGACCCTCGACCTCGACCTCGGGCGAAACCCGCAGGCCGATGGCGACGTCGATGATCTTGAGCAGGATGTAGCTGACGATGGCGGTGTAGACCATGGTCACGCCGACGCCCAGCGCCTGCAACCCGACCTGGGCGGCGTTGCCCTCGATCAGACCGGTCTTGCCGCCGATCGCCTCGACCGCGAAGACGCCGGTCAGAATGGCGCCGACGATGCCGCCCACGCCATGGACGCCGAAGCAGTCCAGCGCGTCGTCATAGCCGAACATCCGCTTGAGGCCCGAAACGCCCCAGTAGCAGGCCAGCCCCGAGACGGCGCCGATGATCAGGGCGCCCTTCAGGTCGACGAAGCCGCAGGCCGGGGTGATCGCCACCAGACCGGCGACCGCGCCGGACAGGATGCCCAGCAGGCTGGGCTTGCCGCGCATCGCCCACTCGACGAGCATCCAGGTCATGGCCGCCATGGCGGTGGCGCTGTGGGTGGTCAGCATGGCCATCGCCGCGTTGCCGTTGGCGGCCAGCGCCGAACCGGCGTTGAAGCCGAACCAGCCGACCCACAGCAGCGAGGCGCCGATCATGGTCAGCACCAGATTGTGCGGCGCCATGTTCTCGCTGCCGGTACCCGAGCGGCGGCCGAGCACGATGGCCGAGACCAGGCCGGCCACGCCGGCGTTGATGTGAACCACGGTGCCGCCCGCGAAGTCGAGCACGCCCTCGGTCATCAGGAAGCCGCCGCCCCACACCCAATGGCAAATCGGCGCGTAGACCAGCAGCAGCCAGAAGGACATGAAGACCAGCATCGAGCTGAATTTCATGCGATCGGCGAAGCCGCCGACGATCAGCGCCGGGGTGATCACCGCGAAGGTGAGCTGGAACATCACGAACAGGCTTTCCGGAATGGTGCCGGTCAGCGAGTCGAGGTTGACGCCCGCCAGGAACATTTTGGACAGGCCGCCGACGAAGGGGCTGCCCTCGGAGAAGGCCAGGCTGTAGCCCGCCACCATCCAGATCACCGACAACACCGACACGATCGCGAAGCACTGCATCAGGATCGACAAAACGTTCTTCTTGCGCACCATGCCGCCGTAGAACAGCGCAAGGCCCGGTAGGGTCATCATCAGGACCAGCAGCGTGGCCACCAGCAGCCAGGCGGTGTCGCCGCGATCCAGGGTGGGGGCGGCCGCTTCGGCGACCGCTTCGACGGCCTCGGCGGCGGCCGGGGCGGCTTCCTGGGCATGGGCCCAGCCCGACGCCAGGAGCGCCGGAACGGCGGCGGCGAGGCCGCCAAGTCGATGGGACAAGTTCATCTTCATGGCTCAGCTCCTAGAGTGCGTCGGTGTCCTTCTCGCCGGTCCTGATGCGCACCGCCGAGACCAAATCAAGAACGAAGATTTTGCCGTCGCCGATCTTGCCGGTGTTGGCCGAGGCCTGGATCGCCTCGATCACCCGATCGACGATGTCGTCGTTCACCGCGACCTCGATCTTCACCTTGGGCAGAAAATTGACCATGTATTCAGCGCCGCGGTAGATTTCGGTCTGGCCCTTTTGCCGGCCGAATCCCTTGACTTCGCTAACCGTCAGACCCTGGATGCCCAGGGGGGTGAGGGCTTCGCGGACCTCATCGAGCTTGAAGGGCTTGATGATCGCCATAACGAGTTTCATTCGATGGCTCCCACGTTTGCGTTCATCGCCGTCTGCCCTCGAGGGCCGGCTGGACCACTCTCTTTCAATTCCCGTGCCGGAATTGGCCGCCCCGCCAAGCCACTGAAAACGCTTACTTTCTTTTGGGAGGGGTGGACATGCCCTTCGGCAGGGTGGGGGCTTTTGCACAAATCCCGGTCAAACCAACGGAGATGACCAAATTTGCG
>JADFZP010000312.1 GCA_015232485.1 Alphaproteobacteria bacterium | reverse complement strand
AGGTCGAGATCGCCCTGAAGGGCGCCTACGCCCTGTCGCCAGCCACCATCGGCGCCCTGCGCACGGTGCCCGGAGTGGTCGAGGTGGCGGAGGTTTGAATACCGGCGAGCCGCCCCTTCGCCGTCATGCCCGTGCTTGACACGGGCATCCACGTGCCGGCCGCCCCGCGATGGATGGCCGGATCAAGTCCGGCCATGACGTGTGGGGAGGAGCCGCCCCTTCGGGGAGAGCCATCCGCATGACGTCGACCCGCGTGTCGGCCGACGTCCGCCATCGCGCTTGCCAAAGGCCCCCCGAAGGGCTATTTACCGCTCCATTCCGCACGCGGGAGCGCGGCGGAGGGGATTTCGTTCATCCTCCCGTCGCTCCGGTCCAGGCGTCGACGTCTGGTCTTTCCCGCGGAGGTTCAACCGGAGAAGAGGATACCTTCCCATGGCTTTGCCGTCCTATTCGATGCGTCAGCTGATCGAGGCTGGCGTTCATTTCGGTCACAACACCCGCCGCTGGAACCCCAAGATGGGGCCGCACATTTTCGGCATCCGCAACGGCATTCACATCATCGACTTGCAGCAGACGGTGCCGATGCTGCACCGGGGCATGCAGGCGGTGCGCGACATCGTGGCCGGCGGTGGCCGGGTTCTGTTCGTGGGCACCAAGCGCCAAGCGGCCGACATCGTCGCCGAGGGCGCTCGTCGCTGCGGCCAGTACTACGTCAATCACCGCTGGCTGGGCGGCATGCTGACCAACTGGAAGACCATCTCCCAGTCGATCAAGCGCCTGCGCGAGTTGGATGACCAGTTGGGCAGCGGCAACGTGACCGGCCTGACCAAGAAGGAGCAGCTCAACCTCAGCCGCGAGCGCGAGAAGCTTGAGCGCGCCTTGGGCGGCATCAAGGAGATGGGTGGACTGCCCGACGTGCTGTTCATCATCGACACCAACAAGGAATCGCTGGCCGTTCAGGAAGCCAACAAGCTGGGCATCCCGGTGGTCGCCATTCTGGACTCCAATTCCGATCCGCACGGGGTCAGCTTCCCCATTCCGGGAAATGACGACGCGATCCGCGCCATCAGCCTGTACTGCGACCTGATCGCGGGCTCGGTGCTGTCGGGCATCCAGGCCGAGATGACCGCGTCGGGCGTCGACGTCGGCGCCGCCGAGGAGGCTCCGGCCGAGATCGAGCCCGAGGCCGAAGAGGTGGTCGCCGAGGCCGTCGACATGGCCGAGGTCGTGGCCGCCCCCGGCGAGGAACAGGCGGGCGCCTGATCCCGGTAACCG
Organism: Alphaproteobacteria bacterium; assembly: GCA_015232485.1. Taxonomy (GTDB): domain Bacteria; phylum Pseudomonadota; class Alphaproteobacteria; order Rhodospirillales; family Magnetospirillaceae; genus JADFZP01. The sequence continues at coordinate 3,320 of JADFZP010000312.1, read as the reverse complement.
TCAAACTATCGAGAGGGCTTGTTATGGCCGATATCACCGCCGCGCTCGTCAAGGACCTGCGCGAAAAGACCGGCGCCGGCATGATGGATTGCAAGAAGGCGCTGAACGAGACCAATGGCGACATCGAAGCCGCCGTCGACTGGCTGCGCAAGAAGGGCCTCGCCGCGGCCGCCAAGAAGGCCGGGCGGGTCGCCGCCGAGGGCTTGGTGGGCATCGCCGCGTCGGGCAACAAGGGGGTTGCCGTCGAGGTCAACGCCGAGACCGACTTCGTGGCGCGCAACGACACCTTCCAGGGTTTCGTGCGCGACATGGCCGAACTCGCCTTGTCTTCGGGCGAGGGCTGCGTCGAGACGCTGAAGAAGGCGTCCTTCGCCAATGGCGAGGCCGTCGAACTGCGGCTGACCAACATGATCGCCAAGATCGGCGAGAACATGAACTTCCGCCGCTCCGCCGCCTTGAGCGTCGGCCAGGGCGTCGTCGCGTCCTACATGCACTCGGCCGCCGCGCCGGGCCTGGGCAAGATCGGCGTGCTGGTCGGGCTGGAGTCCACGGGCGACGCCGCCCGCCTGACCGAGGTCGGCAAGCAGATCGCCATGCACGTGGCCGCCGCCAACCCGCAGTTCCTGGCGGTCGACCAAGTCGATCAGGCCGCCATCGAGCGCGAGCGCGCGGTGCTGACCGAGCAGGCCGCCACCTCGGGCAAGCCCGCCGCCGTCATCGAGAAGATGGTCGAGGGCCGCCTGCGCAAGTTCTACGAGGACGTCGTGCTGCTGGAACAGCTTTACGTCATCGACGGCGAAAGCCGCGTCAAGGGCGTCGTCGAGAAGCTGGCCAAGGAGCTGGGTACCCCGGTCGCCCTGACCGGCTTCGTGCGCTTCGCCCTGGGCGAGGGCGTCGAGAAGGAAGAGAAGGACTTCGCGGCCGAGGTCGCGGCGCAATTGGGCGGCTGACAACCCTACCCTAAGACCGATCGGAGCCGGCCTTTCAGCGAAGGGCCGGCCCCGCATCAAGGGGGGCGACAGCGTTTGGCAATCGTGTATCATCCGTTGCCTTCGCCAATCGCCAGTCTTCTCCGCCAAAACCCGGTCGAAACCATGCAAAGCGACGTGAAGTACCGCCGAGTCATGCTCAAGCTCTCTGGCGAGGGCTTGATGGGCAGCCGCGAATTCGGCCTCGACACCGAGGTGGTGGGCCGCATCGCCCGCGAAATCAAGGCGGTGGTCGAGGCGGGCGGCGAAGTCTGCATGGTGATCGGCGGCGGCAACATCTTCCGCGGCGTCTCGGTCGCCGCCAAGGGGATGGAGCGCACCAGCGCCGACTACATGGGCATGCTGGCCACCGTGATGAACGCGTTGGCCGTGCAGAACGCGCTCGAGACGGTCGGCGTGCCGACCCGCGTGCAGTCCGCCATTCCGATGCCTTCGGTGTGCGAGCCCTATATCCGCCGCCGCGCCCTCAGGCATCTCGAGAAGGGCAGGGTGGTGATCTTCGCCGCCGGCACCGGCAATCCGTTCTTCACCACCGACACCGCCGCCGCCCTGCGCGCGGTGGAAATGAATTGCGACGCGCTGCTGAAGGCGACCCAGGTCGACGGGGTCTACTCCGCCGATCCCAAGAAGGTTCCCGACGCGACGCGCCTTGATACGCTCACCTTCCACGACGTGCTGGCACGCGATCTGAAGGTGATGGACGCCTCGGCCATCGCGCTGTGCCGCGAGAACCGGATGCCGATCCTCGTCTTCTCCCTGCAAACCGCGGGCGCCTTCTCCGAGGTGATCAGGGGACGCGGCCGGTTCACGATAATCAAGGATGAAGGGAGCGTTTCGTGAGCTCGAACTACGGCGATCTCAAGAAGGATCTTCGCCGCCGCATGGACAGCGCGGTCGAGGTTCTCAAGAAGGAATTCGGCGGCCTGCGCACCGGGCGCGCGTCGTCCAGCCTGCTCGATCCGGTGATGGTCGAGGCTTATGGCAGCACCATGCCCCTGTCGCAGGTCGGCACCGTCAACGTGCCCGAGGCGCGCATGCTGACCGTGCAGGTCTGGGACCGCGCCATGGTCAAGGCGGTCGAGAAGTCGATCCGCGACGCCGGTCTGGGCCTCAACCCCTCGGCCGACGGGCAGACGGTGCGCGTGCCGATTCCGCCGCTCAACGAGGAGCGCCGGCAGGAACTGGCCAAGGTGGCCAACCGCTATGCCGAGCAGGCCCGCATTTCGGTGCGCAACGTGCGCCGCGACGGCATGGACACGCTGAAGAAGCTGGAAAAAGACGGCGAGATTTCGCAAGACGAGCATCGCCAGTATTCCGTCGAGATTCAGTCTCTGACCGACGAGACGATCAAGAAGATCGACGATTCTCTGCACGCCAAGGAAAAAGAGATCATGCAGGTTTGAGGATGGTCGCCCTTCCTTCCCCCTCGGGCGCACCGGCGCCGCCCGCGCACGTCGCCATCATCATGGACGGCAACGGGCGTTGGGCCAAAAGCCACGGGCTGCCCCGCACGGCGGGGCACAAGCGTGGCGCCGAGGCGGTGCGCACCGCGTTGCGCGCGGCGGGAAAGCTGGGCATCCGTTACCTCACCCTGTTCGGCTTCTCGTCCGAGAACTGGAAGCGCCCGGCCGGCGAGGTCAGCGACCTGATGGGGCTGTTGCGCCTTTATCTGCGCAGCGAGATCGCCGATCTGCACAAGAACGGCATCCGCCTGCGCATCATCGGCGAGCGCACCCGTCTGGCCCCCGACATCGTCACCCTGATCGAGGATGGCGAGGCGCTGACCGCCGCCAATGGCGGGCTGACCCTGACCATCGCGTTGAGCTATGGCGGCCGCCAGGAGCTGGCCCGCGCCGCCCGTCGGCTGGCCGAGCGGGTGGCGGCCGGCACGCTGTCTCCCCAGGCGATCGATGAACGCGCCCTGGCCGCCGAACTGTTCACCAACGACATGCCCGATCCCGATCTCTTGATCCGCACCAGCGGCGAGAAGCGGATCAGCAATTTCCTGCTGTGGCAGTGCGCCTATGCCGAGTTGGCCTTCGTCGACACGCTGTGGCCCGACTTCTCCGAGGCCGACCTCGAATCCGCGGTCGGCGACTTCATGAAACGCGAGCGGCGCTACGGCGCCGCGGTGGGGTAAGCCGCCACCGTGCTCCGCCTGCGCATCCTTTCGGCCCTGGTCCTGGCGCCGCCCGCCCTGGCGGCGGTGTGGCTGGGCGGCTGGGCGTTCGTCGCCCTGGTCTCGCTGGCGGCGGCGCTGATGGGTTGGGAATGGCAGCGCCTGACCACCGGCGGCTTCGGGCCGGCCGGCGTGGCGGCGTCCGCGGCGGG
>JADFZP010000311.1 GCA_015232485.1 Alphaproteobacteria bacterium | reverse complement strand
GACGCGATCAGAAGGATCGGCGCGATGACCTTGCGAATCGGTTTCCTGTTTCCCAGCAGCGACTATCTGCACGACCCCTTCCGGGGCGATCCCCATACCCATTTCCAGATCCTGACGGTGCTCGAGGCGCGCTTTGGCGCCCAGGTGTCGCTTGAGCTGATCGATCTGCGCGGCATCCAGCGGCCCTTCGCGATCCGCCACATTCCCGAATGCGACCTGTTCCTGCAATCGGTCTACACGCTGGACTGGGACGAGCAGGTGTCGCTGGTCAAGGGGCTCAGGCGGGCCTATCCCAAGGCGCTGCACATCGCCGGCGGCCCGCATGCCAGCGTCTACCGCGAGCAGACCCTGGCGGTGTTCGACAGTCTGGTGCTGGGCGAGGCCGAGCAGTCGATCGTCAGCTTGGTCGAGACGGTGCTGGCCGGCGGGCGGCCCGAGCGGATCTACCGCATGATGGCGCCGGTCGATCTCGACGCCTATCCCTTCCCGCGCCGGCACTGGCTGCCCAAGGCGACCATCGCCCGGCGCAACATGATGACCCTGCGGCACGAGCGCATGGATCGTCTGGTCGCCACCACCGCGATCTTCAGCCGCGGCTGCCCCGGCCAATGCGCCTTCTGCGCCATGCCGGCGGTGCGCGGCGACGGGGCGCCGGGCCTGCGCTACCGCGCGCCGCACCTGATCGAGGAGGAGATCGAGTACCTCAAGCGCGACTACGGCATCGAGGGGCTGAACCTGCTCGACGAGATCGGCATCCCGCCCCGCGTGTCGCGCGCCATTCCGCATCTCGAGGCGATCGGCCGCACCGGCATCAAGTGGCGCGGCCAGATCCGGGTCGACGGCCTGACCCGCGACGTCGCCCGGCTGGCGCGCCAGTCCGGCTGCACCGCCTTGGGGATGGGCGTCGAGAGCGTGTGGCAGCCCAGCCTGGACCTGATCCGCAAGCAGATCTCGGTCGAGCAGGCGCGGCGCACCATCGGCCTGCTCAAGGAGGTCGGCATCGAGCCGCGCATCTACATGATCCTGGGCCTGCCCGGCGAGCCCCCCGACATCGTCGAGCGCACCTGGGAGTTCATCCAAGAGACCGGCCCCGATCTGGTCATCCTGTCCTTGTTCACGGTGCGGCCGGGCACCGAGATCGCCGACGACCCGGCCCGCTTCGGCATCGCCCGCGTCGAGGGCGACTGGCGCAAGACCATGCACATGTATGGCCGCTACGCCGACGAGACGCCGTCGCTGACCTTCGACTACGCGCCCGAGGGACCGCTCGGCCCCAGCCTGAGCAGCCGCCAGATCGTCGAGAACTATCGCGAACTGCAACGGCGCCTGCGCGAGGCCGGCCTGAGCGCGCTGCCCTATTACGACGAGGACGAGGCGGCGGCCTGACCGCCCCAGGAGAGCGCCCATGACCGCATTGCCCATCATCGCCAGGGAGGATTCGCGGGCGCGGATGGCCGAGCGCCTGCGCGCCGTCCTGCCGCGGGCGCCGAAGACCGTGCTGCTGATCCAGCCCCTTCAGATTCCCGACGAGAAGATCGACGTCGCGATGGCGGCGCGCAAACGCTACTATTGCTACCCGCCCTACGCGATCGGGCTTCTCAAGACCGATCTGGGGCGGCGCGGCTACGACGTGCGGCTGATCGACCTCAACCAGCACGTCCTGGCCGCCTTGCAGGATCGCGATCCGGCGACCACCGGGCCGGACGACATTCGCGACCTGTGGCAAGCCGAGCTGCGCCGCGGCCTCGCCTGTCGGCCCGATCTGATCGGCATCAGTTGCATGTTCACCATGACCCACGAGGTGATCGGCCGCATGGCGCGCTTCATCCGCGCCGAGGCGCCCGGCGTGGCGGTGGTGGCGGGCGGCGTCCATGTGACCAACGCGCCCGAGATCGTGCTGAACGAGATCCCCGAGATCGACGCGCTGTTCCTGCACGAATGCGACACGGTGTTCGGCGAGACCCTGGATTTCCTGAGCGGCCGTGCCGACGCCCAGGTGTTGCGCCAAGTGGCGACCCGCGACGCCGAAGGCGGCGTGATGCTGCTCGACGAGCGCCACGCGCCCGAAGGCGCGGTCCTCGACAGCGCGCCCGATTTCGACGCGCTGCCCTTGGGCGACTATTCGGCGGCCGGCGAAAGCGGGGTGTTCCGCTTCTGGCGTCCGGCCGGGGCGCGGGCCAGCGCCTCGTTGATGCATCGCGGCTGCCGGGCGCGCTGCACCTTTTGCAGCGTGCGCCACTTCAACGGCCCCGGCGTGCGCGGCCGCTCGGTCGGCGCGGTGGTCGACGAGATCGAGCGCCTGCGCGACGAGCGCGGCGTCACCCATCTCACCTGGCTGGACGACGACCTGTTCTACGAGCCCGACAAGACGCTGGCCGTGTTCCAGGAACTGGCGCGGCGCGACCTGGGGGTGACCTGGGACGCCTCGAACGGCATCATCGCCTCGGCGGCGGCGGCCCATCCCGAACTGGTCGAGGCCGCCGCCGCCTCGGGCTGCATCGGCATGTATTTCGGCATCGAGTCCGGCAACGCGGAAATCCTGGCCCGCATCCGCAAGCCCTCGGGCCTCAAGCATTATCTGCGGGTCGGCGAATTGATGGCCGGCCATCCCGGCATCTTCACCCGCGGCTTCCTGATCATCGGTTTTCCCGGCGAGACCCTGGGCCAGATGCGCGACACCGTGCGCCTCGCCCGCGACATGGCGCTGGACTGGTACACCGTGCAGCTTCTGACGCCGCTGCCCTCGACCGAGATCTATCACGAGATGGTCGAGGCCGGCCTGATCGCGGCCGGCAGCCTGAACACCGAGGGCGAGGGCTACACCATGTTCTCGGTGCGGGAAGGCGAACGCCAGCGCCGCCGCGAAACCGCCGGCACCGCCGCGGGCCTGCTCGACGCGCTCGATCCCGCCTGGGTGCCCGGCCCGGCCGACATGTCGGCGCTGTGGCTGATGATCGATTTCGAGGTCAATTACGCCCGCGTCGCCGACCAGCGCGACCCCGCCCGGCTGCGCAAGCTGCGGGCCTTCCTGGCCGACGTCTGCGACCGCATGACGCTCGACAATCCGCTGCCCAACCTGTTCCTCGGCTTGGTCGAGGAGCGCCTGGGCGACCCGGCCCAAGCCGAACGGCGCCGCCATGCGGCCCGCGGCTTCCACGATGCCAGCCCCTATTGGCGCACCTGGTTCGAGCGCCTGGAAGTGAGCGTGTGATGCGCGAGTCGTTTCACCGGGACGGCTTCGTCCTGGTCGAGGGACTGTTCGACGCCGCCGCCTGCGACCGTCTCCAGGCGCTGCTGCGCCGTCACGCCGACGCCGATTTCGGCGCCATCCTCAATCCCGACCGCGACGACTTCCTCGAACGGCAGTCGCCGCCCGAGGCGCGGGTCCACGTCGCCGAAACCGCCGCCGCGTTGCGCGCCGCGATGCGCGAGCCCCGCATGGTGGCGCTGCTCGACGGCCTCTGGGAGCGCCCGGTGGTCGGGCTGATGAGCCAGATGCTGTTCAAGGAGGCCAACACCCGCTACGCCGACCAGGCTTGGCAGCCGCATCAGGACAACAACTATCCGCGCAGCCCCAACAATCTCTACGTCACCATCAACCTGTTCCTCGAGGACGCCGACCGCGAGAATGGCTGCCTGTATCTCTATCCCGGCTCGCACGCCGAACCGCTGCTGCCGGCGCCGCCCACCGTCAGCTACCGCGAATCCGACGGCCGCCCCGGCACCCCCGTCGAGGTGCCGGCCCACTACGAGAAGCGCGACCTGATCGTCGCCAAGGGAACCATGCTGGTCATGCATGGCAACCTGATCCACGGCTCCTACGCCAACCGCTCGCCCGACCGCTCGCGGCCCATGCTGTCGATGTCGTTCATTCCCGAAGGCGAACCCTTCGTCCCCGGCGCCACCGCGCAACGCAAGGTCATTCCCCTTCGTGAGGAGCTTTGACCATGGAAACCATGGCCTTTCACGGACTCCATCCGGGCCTCGTCCTCAAGGAGGAACTGGCGGCGCGGGGTCTGAGCGCCAAAGCCTTGGCCCGGAAACTAAAGGTGCCCGCGCGACGTATCCAAGAGATCGTCGCCGGCCGGCGCGCCATCACCCCGGAAACAGCCTTGCGCATCGGCCGCGGCCTGGGCACGGGGGCGCGGCTGTGGACCGCCATGCAGTCGGCGCACGATCTGCGGCAAGCCGAACTGGCGCATGGCGCCCAGGTGGAGGCCGAGGTTGATGCGACCTGACCAACCCAAGAACCAGCGCATGCCCGCGCCGCGCGACAAGATGGTGATCCTCATCGAGGAGATGCCCGAGGACTTCGTCGCCGCGTTGCGGGAGCCCTATTTCGACGCCGAGCAAGCCGCCCTCGACCACCTGATGGACGAGGAATAGGCGCCCATACCGGCGAGCGATCGAACTGCATTGACGCTCATCGAAATGCGGCCTTAGTCTGGTGATGTAGACCCCGGACCCGCCTCTGCCTCTGGCATGCGACCGGGGTTCAGCATTTCTGGGGCGGGATCCTCCACCCATCCCGGCTATCATGACGGGATGCCGTCAACATAGGGGTCTGAGTAGCAACGGAACAGAAAACCGACATAGGACCCAGCACCCGGATCA
>JADFZP010000310.1 GCA_015232485.1 Alphaproteobacteria bacterium | reverse complement strand
CGCCGCCCGCCCAGCCGCCGGTGGTCGAACCACCCCGCACCATCGTCCGCGATGCCGCGCCGCCCCAGGTCTTCGCGCCCCTGCCACCGATTTCCGAGGCCCCAAAGACACCGGCCGGAGAGGCCGCCCAGACCGCTTCCGCCGTCGTTCCGGTCGTGGCCGCGCCTCCGGTCATCCCGGTGGTGGTGACGTCACAATTCACGCCGACCGCGTCGGAAGGCGGCTTCCGCGTGCCAATTGTCACCGCCACCCAAGGCGGCCCGGCGGTGGAAGGGCTGATGGCGCTGCGCCCCGAGATCCTGGTGCCGTCGGTCACCGACGGCCCTGTCGATATCGTCCTTCCGATGGATGCCTTCGCCCATACCCGTTCCGACGCGGTGGTGACCCTGAACGCCATCCGCATCAACGGCCAGCCGCTGCCGCAATGGCTGAACTTCGATTCGCGCTCGGGCACCCTGACCGGCCAGCCGCCGGGCGATTTCAAGGGCACCATGGTGGTGAAGATCATCGCCCGCGATGAAAGGGGTCAGGAAGCCACCATTACGATCCGCATCAACGGCCAGCCCGAGAAGACCGGCGCTTTCCGCGACGGCCAGCCGCTGAAGCTGGCCGAGGCCGGTCCGGGCAGGATCGCCTTTGCCCAGCAGCTGAAAATGGCCGCCCGCAACGCCGCCATTCGCTTTGGATAGGAAACGATCCCAGCCGATTCACGCGACAGGACGGGACATGAGCGACAATCCGCTGCTCGCCCTGCTGGGATTGGAGGAACACGCCCGCAAGGCCGCCAACTCCACCGAGCTGGGCTTCGTCATGGTCAATGATAGCCGGGCGCTGGTGGTATATCGCCAAGCCGCGCTGTTCATTGACGGCGAGGGGTTGAAGGCGGTTTCGGGCGTGGCCGAGATCGAGGCCGGGGCGCCGTTCACCCTGTGGCTGGACCGGGTGTTGAAGCGCCTTGGCGGTGAGGACGTTCGCCAAGTTGGCCCCGGTGACATCGATGGTGCCGATGGGGCGGAATGGTCGGAGTGGCTGCCGAGCCATGGCCTCTTGCTGCCGTTGAGGGGCCGCGAGGGTAAAAGGCTGGGTGCCCTGCTGTTGGCCCGTGACGAGGCCTGGGGCAACCAAGAGGTCGCCCTGCTGACCCGTGCGGCCGACTTCTACGGTCATGCCTGGACGGTGCTGCACCGCCCGTCCCCGGTGACCGAATGGAAGCGGAAAATCAGGTCCGTTCCCCGATACCGGCTCAAGTTGGCGGTGGGGATCGTCTTGGCGCCGCTGTTTCCGGTGCATCTGTCGGTACTGGCGCCTGCGGAGGTGGTGGCCCGCGATCCGGCGGTGATCCGCTCGCCCATGGACGGCGTCCTCGAGAAGGTGTATGTGCGGCCCAACCAGAGGGTGTCCGAAGGCGACCGGCTGTTTGATCTGGATCGCACCACCCTCACCGGCAAGCTCGAGGTGGCGAAAAAGGCGCTGTCCACCGCTCAAGCCGAACTGGATCAGGCCACCCAGCAGGCTTTCTTCGATCCCAAGGCCAAAGGCGCATTGGCGGTCATCCGCGCCCGCATCGAGGAACGCTTTGCCGAGGCGGCGCAACTGGAAGATCTGATGGCTCGCTCTCAGGTCACAGCGCCCCGCGCCGGGGTGGCGGTGCTGGATGATCCCGCCGAATGGCAGGGGCGTCCGGTCGCCGTGGGCGAGAAGGTGCTGGCGGTGGCGTCGCCCAACGATGTCGAGGTTGAAGCCTGGCTGGCGCCGGCCGATGTCATCGAGCTGGAGAAGGGCGGGCCGGTCAGCCTGTTCCTCAACGCCGATCCGTTGTCCCCGGTCTCCGCCCGGTTGCTATACGTCACTTATGAAGCCATTCCTCAGCCCGACGGCAATTTGGGGCACCGGGTGCGCGCCGAATTGTCCGAGGGCGAAAGCGGCCCGCGTCTGGGACTGAAGGGGACGGCCCGCCTGGATGGCCACCGCGTACCGCTGATTTATTGGTTGGCGCGGCGTCCGCTGGCGGTCATCCGTTCGTTCGTGGGCCTGTGACATGGACGCCGCCGCCATGATGCTGCCGAGCCTGCGCGAGGAGCTGTCGCTGCATGCGGGGCCGCCAACGCTGGACGGCGCCCCGACCTGGACGATCCGCGACCCGGTTCGGAACCGTTACTTCCGCATCGGCTGGGCGGCCTTCGAGGCACTGAGCCGCTGGGGTGGGACGGCGAGCGACGTTGCCCAGGCCGTCCGCGCCGAGACCACCATCGACATGAGCGACGAGGAGGTGGAGGACGTCGCCAAGTTCATTCAGGGCAATCAGCTGACGCAACCGAAATCCCACGCCGACACCGCCCGGCTGGCCGAGCGGGCGGCCGCGTCGACGGCAAAGCATTCCACCTTCAACTGGCTGCTGCACCACTATCTGTTCTTCCGCATTCCGCTGGTGCGGCCGGATCGTTTTCTTGGCGACCTGTTGCCGCTGGTCGGGTGGCTGGGCGGCGCCTTGTTCCATTGGGCCACTGGCGGGGCGCTGACCTTGGGATTGGTGCTGGTGGTCCGCCAGTGGGATGTCTTTACCGCGACCCTGGTGGATACGTTTTCGCTGTCCGGCTTGGTCAGCTATGGCGTTGCGCTTTCGTCGGTGAAAGTCATCCACGAACTGGCCCACGGCCTCACCGCCAAGCATTTCGGCTGCCGGGTGCCCACAATGGGCGTCGCCTTTCTGGTGATGTGGCCGGTGCTCTACACCGATGTCAACGAAACTTGGACCCTGGCGTCCAGGCGACAACGCCTTCTGGTCGGGGCGGCGGGGATCATGGCGGAACTGGCGGTGGCGGCCTGGGCGACGCTGCTTTGGGCCTTCATGCCCGAGGGGCCGCTTCGCCAGGCCGTTTTCGTGCTGGCCGCCTTCACCTGGGTGAGTTCGCTCATCATCAACCTGTCGCCGTTCATGCGCTTCGACGGCTATTTCCTAGCCATGGATGCGCTGGAGATGCCCAACCTGCATCCCAGGGCGTTCGCCATGGCCAAGTGGTGGCTGCGCGAGACGCTGTTCGGTCTGGGCGAACCGGCCCCGGAAGCCGTGAGTTCCAACCGCATGCGGGCCATGGCGCTGTTTGCCTTCGCCGTATGGATCTACCGGTTGGTGCTGTTCCTCGGTATCGCCGTGCTGGTTTATCACTTCTTCATCAAGGCGGTGGGTGTGCTGCTGTTCGCCGTCGAAATCGGCTGGTTCGTCGTTCTTCCCATCTGGAACGAGGTGAAGGAATGGGCAAGGCGCCGCGATGGCATCGTTGGAAAGGCGCGCTGGCGGCGATCGCTGCTTGCGCTTGGTCTTGCCTTGTCGGTGGCGATCATTCCCTGGCGCACGCGTGTCGAGGCCCCGGCCATGCTCGGCGCTCAGGTCACGGCGCCGCTGTTCCTCCCCGTTCCCGCCCGGCTGGAAAAGGTCTTGGCGACCCGGGGCGAGCATGTTCAAGCGGGAGCGCCGCTGCTGGAATTCGTCGCTCCCGATCTGGAGGTGTGCAAGGCGGTCACGACGGCCAGGCTTGCGGGCAAAAACGCGGAACTGATGGCGGTCAGACTGGACACCTTTGGCCGCGAGCGCCTGTCGGCCCTGACCGAGGAAGTGTCGCGCCTCCAGGCTGAAGCCGCCGGGCTGGACGCCGAGACCCGGCGCCTGACCGTCACCGCTCCCCATGACGGCATATTTCTGGATCCGCTGCCCGATTTGAAACAGGGAGCCTGGTTGTCGCCCAGGCAGCAATTGGGCCTGCTGCGCGCCGATGGCCCCACAATCGCCACCGCCTATGTGGCCGAGGACGATCTCGACCGAATCGAGGATGGTGCCGAGGCGACGTTCATTCCCAAGGGCCTGGACCACCCTCGCATGATCGGCAAGGTGGTTTCCATTGAGCATAGCCCCGTCAAGATCCTGTTCGACCCCGCCCTGGCGGCGCCCCATGGCGGCGACATTCCGGTACGAGTGGAGGGCCAGACCTTGGTGCCACAAGGCGGTTATTACCGGGTCCAGGTCCAATTGGAGGGCGCGCCTCCCAACATCAAACTGATCGGCGACGTCCAGATCAGCGGCCAGGGTCAAAGCCTGGTCGGCCGCGTTGTCCGCTCGGCCCTGGTGGTGCTGGTCCGTGAATGGGGATCCTGATCGCATGATCACGGAGGAGACGAGGAATGCGTAATCTGTTCCGTCTGGCCGCAATGGCGGCATTGCTGGGAGTGGCCCCCACGGTCATGGCCCAGGGGAATGCCCCAATCGACAAGGCCTATGAATCATCCAAATCCGCTGAACTGGAATCGCTGAAGTTGCAACTGGCCACCCGGCAGGACAGCCGCGGCATTGGTGAAGTGACCGAGGCCGACAGTGCGCTTCGACGTCTGCGCGAGACCGAGGCACCAGATCTCCGCAGGAGGATTGCCACCGAGCTAGAATTGGCACTGACCCGCTTGCGCCTCGAAGCCGACAGCGCCAGTCTTGGAAAATAGAGTTGCGCCGGAGGTCACGCGCGTTGGAGATGGGCGGCGGCGGCGACCACGTGGCGGTCGTTGGGATCGGGCAATCCCTCGATCGCGCCGATCAGCGGCTCGTAGCCTTCGACCAACGCGTCGCGGACGTGGC
>JADFZP010000309.1:4186-4627 GCA_015232485.1 Alphaproteobacteria bacterium | reverse complement strand
TGGCGGCGCACCGCCTCGACGCGTTCCAGGAATTCGGTCAAGATCGCCATCAGCCGGACCATGTCCGGTTCGGCGCGACGGCGGACCAGCACGACGCCCATCGCGCTGGCCTTGCGGGCGATGACACGCTCGACGGCGGCAAGCACCGTGTCGGCGTCGTTGACCCTGACCGAGCGGCAGAGCTGGCGCACATTGGCGATCTTTTTCAGCGAGCCCGTCAGCACGGCCTCGCTCAGGGTGCCCGCCTCCAGCCGCTCCTCCAGGTCGCGGAAAGCGGCCAGGACGACCTTGCCCATGGCGTGCAGGAATTCGCGAACCGAGCGTCGGCCGAGATCGTCCGCCAGATCGTCGGCCCGGCGGCCCTTTTCGGCATCGACGATTCGCGTCACCAAGACGCCCAGTTCCTCGACCTCGGCGCCCACGGTGGCCAGGTCGAAACGC
>JADFZP010000309.1:0-4170 GCA_015232485.1 Alphaproteobacteria bacterium | reverse complement strand
GTAGGCATCGGCCACCCGGCGGGCGCGGCGCAGCGCCCCGCGCGCCACGATTAGCGACTGCTGCCGCACGCACCGTCCGGCCTCGTCGGCCTTCAGGATCTCCAGCAGCCACAGCAGGATGTCCAGGCGCATCAAATCGGCGGCGGCTTGTCGCATGTCGATGGCGTCCACGCCCTCGATCCGCCGCATGAAGTCGTCGTGAAAGACCTTGGCCGCCGCCACGATCGCCTGGACGACCCGGTCGTTGGCGGCGCGAACCGGGTCGCTGGCGGGGGCCAGCCGCGCGAACTCGACCAGCAGTTCGACACCGGGCAGCACCGTGCCACCGGCTTCGGGCCGATGGTCGCCGGGAGCGGGCAGCGCCTTGGCGACCAGCTTGGCCAAGCCACCGGCGTGGGCCTCGCAGACCCGCGCCAGACGCGCGCTCGCCAGATCGGTGGCCATTCCCGCCGCCCGCGCCCGCCGGATGGCGGCGCCCACCTCGTCGCCGTGGCGACGGATGTCGGCCAGCCGCCCGACATCCAGGCCGCGCTTGCCCAGTTGGGCCAACAGGCCGTCGAACGCCGAGACGCGAGCGGCCATATCCCCGGCCACCGCGCTCATCCCCGCGTCAGGCCGAATCGGCGACCGCGGCGGCCGCGGGCGGGCAGCAGGCGCATCGGGTTGGGCAGCAGCGAAAGCCGCGCCTCGACGCGGCCGCGCAGCTTGGGTATTTGGGCCAGATCGGCGAGGCGTCGATCAAGGAAGGCCAGCGTCTCCTCGATGTCCGGCGAATCGTCGTCCAGCCAGACCAGCACCGTGGTCGAGAACACGGCGGCCAAGGTGGCCCGCTTGGTGTACCAGGAGAAATCGACCGAGTCGTCGCCCGCCGCGTGCCAGATGGCGTCGACGGTGGCGAAGGTGGCCCGGCCGGCGAGCGGCGCGTTCTGCGGCATGGCGAGAAGGCTGGCGGCGCGGCGCACCGCCTCGCGTTCGCCCGACCAACGCTCGAGACGCAGGCGGATCGCCTCGCGCACGCGCTCAGCCACCTTTTGCGGCGGCGGGTCGAGGGCCAGCAGATCCTCCTCCATCCGGCGATCGGCGAAGTCCGAGAAATGCGCGACCATCTCGGCCGGCCCACCGGGGAACAGCGTGCCGGGCTCGGTCGGATCGAGCCCCGCCTCGCGCGCGCCTTCGCGCAGGGCGCGCGGGGTCCACCCTTCGAAGGGCACATGCGGAAGGGTGGCGAGCAGGAGCGCGTCCCGCCGCGCCTCGAGGTCGGTCATGCGGAGTCTCCTTGTTGTGCGGCGCGCCGCAGTTCCTCGACGAATCCCAGCGCCGAAATGTCGGCCATGCGGGCCGGGTACAGAACGCCGTCGAGGTGGTCGCATTCATGCTGGACGACTCGGGCGTGGAAACCGCGCGCCTCACGCTCGATTCGCGACCCGTCGAGCCCCCAGCCGGCATAACCGATATGGACCAGACGCGCCACCGGGCCGGTCAGTCCGGGCACCGAGAGGCACGCCTCGTGGGCGGTCTCGACCGACTCGTCGAGCGCTTTGATCTCGGGATTGATCAAAACGGTGGTCGGCACCGCCCCCAGGCCGTCGCCGGCCCGCGACGCGGCGACGCGGAACACCACCACCCGCAGCGGCACATGCACCTGGGGCGCCGCCAGTCCGGTGCCGCCGGCATCGTCCATGGTCGCGATCATATCGGCCGCCAAACGGCGGATTTCCGGCGCCAGCGGGTCTTCGACCGGGCTGGCCGGGCGCCTTAGCGCCGGGTGCCCCATTCGGGCGATCTTCAATATGGCCATGGGCGACAATATGGCCCCGGCCCGCCCGAGCGTAAACATTGGATTGAGAAAGAGTGCGGCCCTTTTCAAGCCGGATACCTTGTGCTATCAAAGCGCCTGCCGGACGGGGGGCGATGCCCCGCCGTCGCGGATTTTGTTACCTTGGTAGAGGAGCGTTGGAAAACGTGCAGGTTCTCGTCCGCGACAACAATGTCGACCAAGCCCTCAAGGCGCTCAAAAAGAAGATGCAGCGCGAGGGTATCTTCCGCGAAATGAAGCTGCGGCGTAACTACGAGAAGCCGTCCGAGCGCAAGGCGCGCGAACGTGCCGAAGCGGTGCGTCGGGCTCGCAAGCTCGAGCGCAAGCGCCTGGAGCGCGAAGGCTTCTAGCAGGCCGCCGCGCGCCGGGTCTCCGGCCGCGGATTACCAGAGAACCGACGATTCCGCCGGCGCCGTGGCGAAAGCCGCGGCGCGATTGGCGTTTGTCGCGTGCGCCGGCCGCGAGGGCGCATCGGCGCCGACTAAGGTGACTGGTTACGGGAACCAGGGCGCATCGGCAGACCCAGTAGCGGCGCGACGTGGGAAGAGGGTTACTGACAGCTCGCCCGCGCTCCAGGATCTCTGCATAGTTGGGCCGCAGCGAGCGCAGACCGCGATGCTGCGGGCTGCGGACGTCACCCATCATAACCGGCTTCTTCAGGAAGACGTTTCGTCCTCCTGCGGCTTCAGCCGCTTGGCCTCCGCTGACCGGCCTCCTGAGAAAGGATGCCGATGACCATTCTTCACTGACTAGATGTGTTCAAGTCACTTTCGCGAAAGCGTCCCTAACTGCTCCAAAAGGTGTGAAAACCGTCGCAACTGGTTATAATCTTCTTCCTCAATTGAATCTGGATGAAAATGCATAATCTCGTTGCGCAGCTTTCGAACCTCATCCAGTTCCTTGCAAAAGGTCTTGCGGCAGGCCACGAAGCCGAGTTTCGCCCAGTTTTCTTCTTTCCCAAGAAGTCTCTGATATTCGCCAAAAGTTAGCTGTGAAGCTTTTGTGATGTCGGCCTTGCGTTCGGGATCATTTTCGTTACAGGCAGCACGAAGAGCGTCAATATTGAAGACGTTCTGAATCATCCGGCGGATTTGGTTCTCAATTCGGCCTAACAGAAGGAACGGCTCGGAAACTTCCTGAAACTGAACGCTTAGGTCGGTCGCGGTCACGATCCCCGTGATCTTCCTGTCTGTGGCCGAGCGCACAAACACATAGTCGCCCTGAATGATTTCCTTGGTCGCCCTGGATAAGGTGTCGGAGTCCTGGACCTCTGAGGCTCCCTCCATGGCATCGGAGACAAGCACGAGGTTTTTGCGCTGACTTAGGCGACTACCTATGGATTTCCAGCTGATTGCCCCTTTCAGATCTCGGACGCCAGTCATCACCGCAAGCTGCGAGAAGTCATGGGCCAGCATCAATGTGATGGCTTTTTCGATCGAATCTTGCGGTTGGACCGAAGTGACGCCACGGTTTGCCGCGTCCAGCATACGAACCAGATGGCTCATATCCGGCGGTGCGTCGCCCTTCTCGTCGACGTCCGCTTCGGCCATGGCAGCCTGGGGACCAGCGGCGGCTGCGGCGTCCGGCTGCGCCTCCGGCTGTCGCTTCCTCAAGGTTACGGTAGCGTTGATCCACGTCGTTGTGAAATCAGGCTCCGTCCTCATCCCGGCCGCCTCCAACTCGGCCTCGATCCGCTCGACGACGCCTGTGCGGCGACGACTCGCCCCGAACCAGCGCAGAAATTCGCGCACGCTTACCGTTGGTTCTTTCCCCCTTTCTACGTCCCGCTTGATCCCTTCGAATTCGGTGACATTCTGTTCATCCATCACACTGTCCTGGTCTGGCATGGTCTCATCCCCTTCGCTCCAAATTCGCTTTTCGCTCCATTGTACGGGTCCTGCTGATGTCGGCCCGTGCGGAAGCAGCCCACCCATTCTGCTCAAAGTTGACCGCCCGTTCTGGTGAAAGGCATGCCGGGTACTGGCGCCGCTGGTAGTCGTGTAATGCCGCGTGACGGCCGTTCCGTCAAGCGCGGCGGCATCGGGATGGCTGCGGAGTCCCCCTGCACCGCGAAAACTACCGTGGATGGTGCGCGCCAAGTACTTCCGGGGAGCCGTATTCCCGTTGCAGCGTCCTTGAGCCGGCCCCCTGGGCGCGGCCTTGCCGCAGTCCCGGCAGGTGCCGGTGCGTTCCAGCCAACGACAGACCTTGGGGCAGCGCTCGTCGGGCATGCGTCTCACCGGGGCGAAAAAAGACCCCGCGGCATCGCTGCCGCGGGGCTTGTCGTGACGAATCGGAGGATCAGAGCGACTGGACGATCTGCTCGGTCATCTTCTTGGCGTCTCCGAACAGCA
>JADFZP010000308.1 GCA_015232485.1 Alphaproteobacteria bacterium | reverse complement strand
GCCGAGACCAGGATGCGCGCCCGGCCGCAGCCGGTCAGCGCCAGCGCGTTGGCCTCGGTTCCACCCGAGGTGAACACCACCTCGGCGCCATTCACCAAGCCGGCGACCCGCGCGCGCGCGTCCTCGACGCGCCGCCGCGCGCGACGGCCCAGGGCGTGGACCGACGAGGGATTGCCCCCTTCGGCCAAGGCCTCGGCCATGGCGGCGATCACCGCCGCGAAGGGCGGCGTGTCGGCGTTGTGGTCGAGATGGACGGCGCTTCGCATGGCATCCCTCACTGGGCGGCGACCGCCCCGGCCGCGCCGTGGAACATGCCGCTGGAGCCCAGAATCCGGCGCTCGCAGACGTCCGACAGGGACACCGAGCTGAGGTAGAGATAAATCTGGTTGCCCAGTTCCTCCCACAGATCATGGGTCAGGCAGCGGCCCTTGTTGTTGTGACAGCCGGCCGGCGTGCCGGGGGCGCAGCGTGTGGTCTGGATCGGCTCGTCGACCGCCAGGATGATGTCCGAGATGCGCATCTGCGGCGCCGAGCGGGCCAGCAGATAGCCGCCGCCGGGGCCGCGCACGCTTTTGACCAGCCCACCCTTGCGCAGCTTTCCAAAGAGCTGCTCGAGATAGGACAGCGAAATCTCCTGACGCTCGGCGATGTCGGCCAGCGACACCGGCTGCCCGTTGGAATGGCTGGCGAGGTCCACCATCGCCATCACCGCATAACGGCCCTTGGTGCTGAGTTTCACGGTCGATGCTCCTCAAATCGTCGTCAGTTGGGGCCGCCGCGAGACGCCGCCCGCGGGGTCTCGTCGTCCACGTCCTCGTCGTCGTCGCCTTCGTCCGCGTCCGCCACGATGCGCGGCAAACGCGGCTGGGCCGGAACCTGCCGGCCGCCAAGCTGGCCTTCAAGCTGCTCGACCCGCTCGATCAGCGCGCAGATCTGGCGGCGCAGGGTCTCGACCGTGCGGGCCACCGGGTCGGGCAGGTCCTCGGTCGGCAGGCCATAGGCGCAAAACTCGCGATCCTGCTGGTGGGTGCGGCGCATCACCATGCGGGCCGGGATGCCGACCATGGTGACGCCGCGCGGCACGTCGGCCAGCACCACCGCGTTGGCGCCGATCCGCGCTCCGGCGCCCACCGTCAGCGGCCCAAGCACCTGGGCGCCCGCGCCGACGATCACGCCGTCCTCGAGGGTCGGGTGGCGCCTGCCCTTGTGCAGCGAGGTTCCGCCCAGGGTCACGCCCTGGTAAAGCGTCACGTCGTCGCCGACCACCGCCGTCTCGCCGATCACCGTGCCGGTGCCGTGGTCGATGAACAGCCGTCGGCCGACCATCGCGCCGGGATGGATCTCGATGCCGGTCAACACCTTGGCGAGATGCGACAGGCAGCGGCCGAGCAGGAACCAGCCCCGCCCCCAAGCGGCGTGGGCGACCCTGTAGAACAGCAGGGCGTGCAGCCCCGGGTAGCAAAGAAGCACCTCGATGCGCGAACGGGCGGCCGGATCGCGGGCCCGGATCGAATCGATGTCTTCCCTAATCCTCTTGAAATTCATGGCTACCAATATGCTAATGTAATTCCGGTCACGACAGGGCAACGCCTCGGCACGCCTGGTTCGGACACCGCCTTGCGTCGGATGGAAATATAAGATGCCCGACAAGGCGAGTCAAGAAAGGCGTAGTTTGTTCTAGCAAATCCTTGATGAAATCACCCAGCGGGCGCGTCGAGTTTGACGCATACCCCGTTCGGTGACACGCGGAGCGCCATGCCTGAAGTCATCTTCAACGGACCTGATGGTCGTCTCGAAGGACGCTACCATCACAGCAAGGTTCCGAACGCCCCCGTCGCGCTGCTGCTGCATCCGCACTCCCAGCATGGCGGCACGATGAACAACAAGGTCGTGTACGCGCTCTACCACGCCTTCGTGCGGCGGGGATTTTCCGCGCTACGCTTCAATTTCCGCGGGGTCGGCCGCAGCCAGGGCCGATTCGACAACGGCCAGGGCGAGCTGTCCGACGCCGCCGCGGCGCTGGACTGGATGCAGTCCTTCAACGCCAACGCGACGGCATGCTGGGTCGGCGGCTATTCCTTCGGCGCCTGGATCGGCATGCAATTGCTGATGCGCCGGCCCGAGATCGATGGATTCGTGTCGATCGCGCCGCCGGCCAACGTGTACGACTTTTCGTTCCTGGCGCCCTGCCCGTCGTCCGGTCTGATCCTGCACGGCACCGCCGACGAGGTGGTGCCCGAGGCCTCGGTGGCCAAGCTGGCGCAAAAGCTGTCGTCGCAGAAGAACATCACGGTCGATTACCACACCATCGACGGCGCCAATCACTTCTTCGGCACCCATGTCGAAGCCCTGAACGGTCATCTCGACACCTATCTGGACGTGGCGGTCAAGGTCGAGCGGACCGCTCCGGCCCGCCCCCCCGAAATGGCCGAAGCCGGCTAAGCCCGGCCCGCCGGATTCGGCCGCCACGGCCTTGGCCCTGACATTCGCCTTCACCGCGCGCGCCGCCGAGGTGCCGATCGGCGAGCCGGTCGAGAAGAACGGCATGCAGATCGCCGCGATCTACCTGCAGGCGGTCACCATGGAGCCCCAGCACGCCGCCCACGCCAACACCGACCTGCATCTCGAGGCCGACATCCACGCCATCAAGGGCAACGAGAACGGCTTCGGCGAAGGCCTGGGACTTCACCTATGTCGGCACCGGCAAGAAGGGCGGGTACTGATCGTCATGGCGGCGCCCCGGGGCGCCGCCTTTCGCACCCGCATGGCTTAGCTGCCCAGACGTCAATTGTCAGTCCCTCCACGCTAGGCGATCATTGAGACCGGTCGCATCCCAACATGGCGTTGGACCATCGCGGCGGCGACGGCACATGGGGACGAAGCGAATGGCGCCACCATGCCTTTGTCCCCATCCCGACGCCGGCCTCGGCCGGATGGTCGGGGAAGCGCCCATGATTCCGCGGCGCCAGATCGTCGGCCTTGTCGCCCTGGCCGCCCTGTCGCCCTTCCTGCCGGGCTGCGACGCGGCGCCGATCCCCCTCTCGATCGCCAGCCATCCATGGCCCGGCTATGAACTGATCTTCCTGGCGCGGCGCGAAGGCTGGTTGGCCGATGCCGACATTCGCTTGATCGAAGTGGCCTCGGCCACCGAATCGATGCGCGCCCTGACCGAGGGGCGGGTGCTGGGCGCCACCCTGACCCTCGACGAGGTGCTGCGGGTCCGCGCCGCCGGCCTGGATGATCTGACGGTGGTGCTGGTTTTCGACGTCTCGGCGGGCGCCGACATGGTCGTGGCGCGGCCCGATATCCGCGCGCTTTCGGATCTGACGGGCCGCCGCATCGGTTTCGAGCGGACGGCGCTCGGCGCTTTGATGCTCGACCGCCTGTTGAACGCGGCGAATTTGCCGAACGACGCGGTCGAGACCGTGCCGCTGACCATCGACGCCCAACTCGCCGCGTGGCGCGAGGGGCGGGTCGACGCGATGATCACCTATCAGCCCACGGCGAAAACGCTGCTCGCCGAGGGCGCCGTCCCGTTGTTCGACAGTCGCGCCTTGCCCGAACTGATCTTCGACGTCCTGGCGGTCAGGGCCGAGGCCATGGCGCGCCACGCCGCGCGATTGCGGGCGCTGATCGCCGGCCATTTCCGCGGCTTGAACCATTGGCGGCGCAATCCGGTCGATGCCGGCTACCGCATGGCTGGCCGCTTGGGCGTGCCGGGCCATGTGGTCACCGATCTGTTCCGCGGCCTCGCCTTGCCCAACCTCGACGCCAACCAAAGATTGCTCCGCGCCGAAAGTGGCGGCATTCTCGTTGCGGCGCGCATTCTCTCGACAATCATGGTCGGCCATGGCCTGCTCACCGGGCCGCCGGCCCTGGACGGACTGGTGCGCCACGAGTTCCTGCCGCAGAGCGTGTCATGACCATCGCCCGCCGTTTTTTCGCGGTTTTCTCGGTCTCCTTGCTGCTGATCCCGCCAAGCGGCGCGGGCGCGGATCGATCCTTGACGCTTGGCGTGCTGGCGTGGCGCGGCGTTCCCGAGACGGCGACCCGTTGGCAGCCCCTGGCGGATCACCTGAGCGCCGCCCTGGACGGGCGGCCGATTCGGCTGGTCGCCGCCGACTTCCTGGTTACGGCGGGGTGGTCCTGACGCTGGCCGAGCGCCATGACATCGCGACCTTGCGAGATCTGGGCGGCAAGACGATCGCCGCCGTCTCGGAAAGCTCGCTCGGCGGCTGGCAGTCCCAAGCATACGAATTCGCCCGACGCGGCCTTCGTCCGCCCGAGGGCGACCGCCTGATCTTGACCGGCATGCCTCACGACAACGTGGTCGCGGCGGTGTTGGCCGGGTCGGCCGATGCCGGGTTCGTTCGCACCGGGGTGATCGAGGGCATGGCCCGCGAGGGTAAACTCGACCCGGCCCGCATCAAGGTCGTCGAGCCTCAGGACTATCCCGGCTTTCCCTTCGCCAGTTCGACGCGCCTCTTTCCCGAATGGCCGTTCGTCGCCCTGCCCCATGTCGAACACGAGGTGGCGCGGCGGGTGGCGGCGGCGCTGCTGATGCTCGACGCCACCCATCCGGCGGCGCGCCAGGCGGAAATCGGGGGCTTCGGCATCCCGGCGGATTACGGACCG
>JADFZP010000307.1 GCA_015232485.1 Alphaproteobacteria bacterium | reverse complement strand
GTGCGCGCCGCCCTGCCGGCCGGGCGGCGGATGGGCCGCGTGGTGGGGCGGTGATGCGCATCAAGCTGGTCAATCCCCGCGGCTTCTGCGCCGGCGTCGAGCGGGCCATCCAGATCGTCGAGCGGGCGTTGGAGAAATTCGGCCCGCCGGTCTATGTCCGCCACGAGATCGTCCACAACCGCCGGGTGGTCGAGGCGTTGCGCGACAAGGGCGCCGTTTTCGTCGAAAGTCTGGCCGAGGTGCCGGAAGGCGCCCCCACCATCTTCAGCGCCCACGGCGTGTCGCGCGCCGTCGAGGACGAGGCCGCCCGACGCGACCTGCCGGTGATCGACGCCACTTGTCCGCTGGTCAGCAAGGTCCACAACGAGGGCCGCCGCCACGCCCTGGAGGGCCGCCAGGTGGTGCTGATCGGCCACGACGGCCATCCCGAGGTCGAGGGAACCCGCGGCCGGGTGCCCGGCGGCGTGCATCTGGTCACCCGCCCGGCCGA
The DNA here is from genome assembly GCA_015232485.1 of Alphaproteobacteria bacterium. Classification (GTDB taxonomy): domain Bacteria; phylum Pseudomonadota; class Alphaproteobacteria; order Rhodospirillales; family Magnetospirillaceae; genus JADFZP01. Next base: position 4,180 of record JADFZP010000307.1, on the reverse strand, counting down.
TGTCGAGGCGCTGGAGTTGGGCGAGCCGGCCGGCGTCGCCTTCATCACCCAAACCACCTTGAGCGTCGACGACACCCGCGCCGTGATCGAGGCGTTGCGCCGCCGCTTCCCGGCGATCGTCGGCCCCGGATTGGACGATATCTGCTACGCCACCCAGAACCGCCAGCAGGCGTTGCGCGCCGTGGCCGCCAGCGTCGATCTGGTGCTGGTGGTGGGGGCGGCCAACAGCTCGAACTCGAACCGGCTGCGCGAGATCGGCTTCGAGACCGGCGTGCCCAGCCGGCTGGTCGCCGACGCCCAAGCCATCGACCCGGCCTGGCTGGACGGCGTCGAGGCGGTGGCGGTGACGGCCGGCGCCTCGGCCCCCGAGGAAAGCGTCGCCGAGGTGGTCGACCGCCTGCGCGCCTTGCGTCCCGCCTCGACCGTCGAAGAGGTCCAAGGCGTGCCCGAGGACATCCATTTCAAGCTTCCGTCCACCCTGTCGGAGGCCTGAGCGATGGCGGTGCCCATCTCCCAGGCGGCGCGCGTGGGCTTCCATCTGCTGCGCCGCCGGCTGGCCGGCGACCGCTTCATCCCGCTGGTCTTGATGCTGGAACCGCTGCTGCGCTGCAATCTGGCTTGCGCCGGCTGCGGCAAGATCGACTGGCCCGACGACATCCTCGACCGCCGCCTGGGGGTCGATTCGTGCTTGGCGGCCGCCGAGGAATGCGGCGCCCCGGTGGTGTCGATCGCCGGTGGCGAACCGCTGCTGCACAAGGAGATCGCCGCCATCGCGGCCGGGTTGGTGGCGGGCAAGCGCTACGTCTATCTCTGCACCAACGGGCTGCTGCTGGAAAAGAAGCTGGACCAGTTCCGGCCGTCGCCCTTCCTCACCTTCTCGGTGCATCTGGACGGCGATCGCGGCATGCATGACCGCTCGGTGTGCCGGGTGGGGGTGTGGGCCCGCGCCGTGGCCGCCGTGGCGGCGGCGCGGCGGGCCGGCTTCCGCGTCACCCTGAACTGCACGGTGTTCGACGGCGCCGACGCGACCCGCCTGGCCGCCTTCCTCGATCAGGCCTGCGGCCCGATGGGCGTCGAATCGGTCACCGTGTCGCCCGGCTTCGCCTATGAGCGCGCCCCCGACCAGGACCATTTCCTGGGCCGCAAGACCACCGTCGCCTTCTTCCGCCGCCTGTTCCAATTGGGAAAGGGCCGCCGCTGGCGCTTCAACCACTCGCCGCTTTATCTCGATTTCCTGGCCGGCAACCGCGATTACCGCTGCACCCCCTGGGGCAACCCGACCCGCACGGTGTTCGGCTGGCAACGCCCCTGCTACCTGCTGGGCGAAGGCTACGCCCCCAGCTACGCCGCCCTGTTGGCCGAAACCGACTGGTCGGCCTACGGCCACGATCGTAATCCCAAATGCGCCAACTGCATGGCCCATTGCGGCTTCGAGGCGACGGCGGTCGAGGACGCCATGCGCCATCCGCTGACCGCGCTCAAGGTGGCGATGCGGGGGCCGGGCTAGTGCCCGAGCCTTCCGAGTCCCGGCAGCGCTGGCGGCTGCTTTGCCAGATCGAGCAGGGGCTCGAGACGCCGATGGCGGTTCTCGGTCTGGCCTGGGCGGTCCTCCTGGTCGTGGATTTGGTGCGCGGACTGCCGCCCGCGCTGGCCGTGGCGACGGATGTGATCTGGGGCGTCTTCGTGTTCGACTTCGCCGTGCGCTTTCTCGTCGCGCCGCGCAAATCGCTTTATCTGCGCAGGAACGTGGTCACCATCTTGTCGCTGGCCCTGCCCGCGTTCCGGATGCTGCGCTTCTTCACGGCGCTGAGATTGGTGCGCGGCGTAAGGCTGGTCCGGGTGTTGACGTCGCTCAACCGCGGCATTCGCAGCGCCCGCCTCACCAGCCGGCGGCGCGGTTTCGGCTATGTGCTCAGCGTCACCGTCCTGGTCACCATGGTCGGCGCGGCCGGGATGCATGCCTTCGAGCGCGGCGGCCCCACCGGCGGGTTCCAAACCTACGGCGACTCGCTTTGGTGGACGGCCATGTTGCTGACCTCCATCGCGTCGGAGTACTGGCCGCGCACGCTCGAGGGCCGGGTCTTGTGTCTGGTGCTGTCGCTGTACGGGTACGGGTTGTTCGGCTACTTCACGGCCATGCTGGCCAGCTTCTTCGTCGGTCAGGACGTCGAGACCCGCCCGCGCCGCCTCAAAGGAGACTGAATGTTCTTTGAAAGCTGGGCGGCCCTGGGACGCGTCCTCGTGGTGGGAACGGGCGCTTACGCCGCCCTGGTCCTGGTGCTGCGGGTTTCGGGCAAGCGCACCCTGTCGAAGATGAACGCCTTCGACCTGGTGGTGACGGTCTCGCTGGGGTCTTCGCTCGCCACCGTGCTGCTGTCCAAGACCGTGGCCCTGGCCGAGGGCGTCTTGGCCTTCTCGTTGCTGATCGCCCTGCAATGGCTGGTGGCTTGGGCGTCGGTGCGCTCCCAGGCGTTCCGGCGGATCATCAAGGCCGAGCCGTCCTTGCTGTTCTTCGATGGACGGATGAACGACGCGGCCCTGCGCCGTGAGCGGGTCGTCCCCGACGAAGTGCTGGCCGCCGCCCGTTCCGCCGGCTTCGCCGACCTTGGTCAGGTTTGGGCCGTCGTATTGGAGACGGACGGCACGTTCTCGGTGATCGGCCGCACCGGCGGAGGGGACGACGCCGACGCGATGCGAAGTGTCGCGGGCTATCCGCCGTTGCGCTAGAATACCGAGCATGGCGCCCGACCGGTCCACCTTGCTCGAACTTGCCGCGAAGTACGTCTGGTGGAATCCGCCCGAGGACGTGCTGGCCAACCACCTCGACCGCCTGACGGTCGGCGTGATGGAAATGGGCACATGGGAGGACGCCAACCGGCTGCTCGCCGAGATTGGCGAGGACGCGTTCCGCAGAGTCCTCGAAGCGCCGCCGGCCGGCGCCATCTCGGCCAAATCCCTGGCGTTCTGGCACTACCGGCTGGGACTGCCCGGCGAACCGCCGAAGGCGGGGAGACGCTTGGCGGAACCCGACGCCACCGACGACGACAAAATGCCGCTTGATTTCTCGCGGGGGCATCTGTAATGTCAGAAATGACAATGTGCCGAATTGCGCCCGGATGGTTTCAGCCAAGCCGGGCGTTTTTGCGTTCTGGGCATGGGGTGGGCATGACCAACAGCGAGTCATCTTCGCGATGATCGGCGCCACCCTTACTTTGGCCGGCCTGTTGTGGGGTGTCGCGGGTTATCCGCAAATAGGGCGTTGACGCCGCCCGACTTTTCCATCAACTTGGGAAAAGCAGAATACGCAATTGCGCCCGGAGGGTTCCAACCCTGCCGGGCGTTTTGTTTTGCCCCGTTCCCCGTCATCCCTGCGGGGCGGCGCCGACAGGTGCAGCCAGCCTGCGCGCCCGTCCCCCTTCTTCGATAACAGATCATTAGCCCTGTCGCGCGCGAGACCAACCGCGTGTGTGCCCGCGCGTCTCCTCTCCCTCGCCCCGCTCCCGTCATTCACGGGGCGGGGCTTTTCTTTCAGCATGTCGACAACAAAGGAAACGAAAATGGGAACTCTGATCGAGATACTGATCAAAGCGATTATTCGGGCCATCGTGGAGGTGCTGATGTGGTGGCTGTTCAGCAAGTAACGAACGACCGTCCCCCCAGCCATATCCAGCGCGAGAACCGGATGGTCACCGGCCTGGTGACTGCCGTCAGGGGGATCGGCATGTCCGTGCGGGCTCGTGGTCCTCCGCCGCGTCGGCCGCCTCGTCGTGATGAACGCCTTCGATGGCGCTCAGGACGCCGGGTGCCGAAGATGCTCTTGGAAACCCGGAAGTAGCCCTTGATGACGCGCGTTTCCCGCACGCAAATCTGGACGTGGGTGTTTCGCCGCAGCATGGATCCGGGAAACGCCTCGGCTCCCTCGATGAAGAGACCTCGGACGGTATCATAGGGGCGGAGCGGTGTCGGAACGGCATTCGCCCGCATTTGGTGAACGTGCTGGATGACCGCGCAATCCAGGTTCCGCCGCATGCCGGTGCGGCCGTTGTTGGGAAGTGGAATGCCGGCCGTCTGGAATTTGCATTCCAGCGCCTTGTAGGAATGCGCGATGGCGTCATAGGCGTGCCGCGACATCAGATTAAGGCATCGCCCGAGATGGATCGCCGCCCCGATCACTGTCGCG
>JADFZP010000306.1 GCA_015232485.1 Alphaproteobacteria bacterium | reverse complement strand
GCGGAGCCGCGTGGATGGCCGGATCAAGTCCGGCCATGACGAGTGGAGAGGATGGTAATCCGATGGTTCGGATCACTCTCTAAGACTCCGCCAACTCCGCCAAGCGTTTCATCAGCGCCTGGATTCCCTTGACCCGCTGCTCGGAGGTGTCCCACGAGCGCATGTAGACCAGCTTGTGGTCGGGGCGCAGTTTGACCGTGCCGACTTGGCGCGAGATGAACTCGACCAGCCCGGCCGGATTGGGGAAGCTGTTGTTGCGGAAGGCGAGCACCGCGCCCTTGGGGCCGGCGTCGATCTTCTCGACCCCGGCGCGCCGGCACAGCACCTTCAGCGCGACGATCTCCAGCAGGTTCTCGACCTCGGCCGGCAGCTTGCCGAAGCGGTCGATCATCTCGGCGGCCAGCCCGTCGATCTCCTCGCGGCTTTTCAGCGCGGCGATGCGGCGGTAAAGCGACAGCCGCACGGCGAGATCGGCGACATAGGCGTCGGGGATCAGCACCGGCGTGCCGATGGTGATCTGCGGCGACCAGTTTTGCTCGGCCGCCTCCTCCAGGCCGCCGCGCGCCGCCGCCACCGCCTCCTCCAGCAATTGCTGGTAAAGCTCGATGCCGACTTCCTTGATGTGGCCCGATTGCTCCTCGCCCAGCAGGTTGCCGGCGCCGCGGATGTCGAGATCGTGGCTGGCCAGTTGGAAGCCCGCCCCCAGGCTGTCCAGCGTCTGCATGACGTGCAGGCGCTTCTCGGCGGTCTTGGTCAGCGGCCGGTCGGGGGGAACCGTCAGATAGGCGTAGCCCCGCGCCTTGCCCCGTCCGACCCGGCCACGCAACTGGTAAAGCTGGCTCAATCCCAGCATGTCGGCGCGGTGGATGATGATGGTGTTGACCGACGGCATGTCCAGGCCCGACTCGATGATGTTGGTCGACAGCAGCACGTCGTAGGCGCCGTCCGAGAACGCCGTCATGACGTCCTCCAACTCGGTGGGCGCCATGCGGCCATGGGCGATGACCGAGCGCACCTCGGGCACCAGCTTGCGCAGGCGCTCGGACACCCGATCCATGTCGGCCAGACGCGGGCAGACATAGAAGGTCTGGCCGCCGCGATAGCGCTCGCGCAGGATCGCCTCGCGGATCACCACCCCATCGAAGGGCAACACGAAGGTGCGCACCGCCAGCCGGTCGATCGGCGGCGTGGCGATCACGCTCAGTTCGCGGACCCCCGTCAGGGCCATTTGCAGGGTGCGCGGGATCGGCGTGGCGGTCAGGGTCAGAACGTGGATGTCGGCGCGAAGCTGTTTCAGGCGCTCTTTGTGCGCGACGCCGAAATGCTGCTCCTCGTCGACGATCAGCAGGCCGAGATTGGGCACGCTGACGCTTTTGGCGAGCAGCGCGTGGGTGCCGATGACGATCTCGACCTTGGCCTCGGCGAGGTCCTTCTTGATCTGGGTGGCGCGCTTGGCCGGCACCATCCGCGAAAGCTGCTCGATGCGCACCGGCAGCCCGGCGAAGCGTTCGCGAAAGGTCTTGTAGTGCTGGCGCGCCAGCAGCGTGGTCGGCACCACCACGGCGACCTGGGCGCCCGACAAGGCGGCGACGAAGGCGGCGCGCAGCGCCACCTCGGTCTTGCCGAAGCCGACGTCGCCGCACACCAGCCGGTCCATCGGACGGCCCGAGCCCATGTCCTCCAGCGTGTCGGAAATGGTGCGAAGCTGGTCCTCGGTCTCGGCATAGGGGAAGCGGGCGCAGAACTCGTCGTACAGCCCTTCGGTGGTGACCAGCGCCTCGGCGGTCCTGAGCTGGCGTTCGGCCGCCACTCGGATCAGCGCGTCGGCCATGTCGCGGATGCGCTGCTTCAGCTTGGCCTTGCGCGACTGCCAGGCCGCCCCGCCCAGCTTGTCGAGCTGCACGCCGGCCTGCTCCGAGCCGTAGCGGCTTAGCACCTCGATGTTTTCGACCGGCACGAACAGCTTGTCGCCGCCGTCGTACAGCACCCGCAGGCAATCATGCGGGGCGCCCGACACCTCCAGCGTGACCAGACCGTCATACTGGCCGATGCCGTGTTCGAGATGCACGACGAGGTCGCCCTCGTTCAGCATCGAGGCCTCGGCCAGGAACTGCGCGCCGCGCTTCTTGCGCCGGGCCGGTCGCACCAGACGGTCGCCCAGCACGTCCTGCTCGGAAATCACCGCGTAGTCGGGTTCGAGGAAGCCGTGCTCCAGCCCGCCCAGCACCACCATGGGGATGCGGTTGCGCGGCAGACCTTGCGCCTCGGCCCAGGTCTCGACCGGTTGCAGGCCCTTGATGCCGTGCTCGGCCATCACATGGGCCAAGCGGTCGCGCGAGCCGGTCGAGCAGGCCGCCAGCACCACCCGGCGGCCCAGCTTGGCCTCGTTGTCGATGTGGTCGCGCAGCGCGTCATAGACGTTGACGCCGGGCTGCGCGCGGATCGCCGCGAAATCGCGTCCGGGGCGTCCGCCGGCGTCGGCGGTGGCCGGGGCCTCCTCGGCCGGCGCCCAGGGCGAGAATTGGGCGACCGGCCGCGCGTTCAGCAGACGGTTCCATTCGTCCTCGGGGACGAACATCTTTTCGGGCGCCACGGGATGGTAGACCATCCCCGCCTCGGCGAGGTTCGACGCCTCGAGGCTGCGGCGCGCCTGATAGTATTCACGGATCTGATCGTCGCGGGCTTGGCGCGCCTCCTCGACATGCGGGGCCAGGGTGACCACGGCGTCGGGAACATAGGCGAACGGCGTGTCGAGGCCGTCGTGGAACAGCGGCAGCCACTGCTCCATGCCGGGGAATTTGACGCCTTCCGAGATGCTTTCATACAGCGGATCGGTCCCGGTGACGGTGCCGAACGCCTCGCGATAGGCCGAGCGGAAGCGGGCGATCGACTCCTCGTCGAGCACCACTTCGCTGGCCGGCTCAAGCACCAGCGCGTCGGCCTTGCCGGTGGTGCGCTGGGTCATCGGATCGAAGCTGCGCACCGCCTCGATCTCGTCGCCGAACAGATCGAGGCGCAGGGGCTCGGCCGCGCCGGGCGGGAAGACGTCGACGATGCCGCCGCGCACCGCGTATTCGCCGGGCTCCATCACCGTGTCGCTACGACCATAGCCGTTGCGGGTCAGGAAGCCCTGCAACTGCGCCATGTCCAGCCGATCGCCCGGCGCCACGCGGAAGCTGGCCTCGGCCAGCGAGCGCCGGGGCGGAACCCGCTGGGTCATCGCCGCGACGGTGGTCAGCACGACCCGCGGGCCGCCCCGCCCGTTGGCCGAGGCCAGCCGGGTCAGGGTGTCGATGCGGCGCGCCACCACCTCGACATTGGGCGAGACGCGGTCATAGGGCACGGAATCCCAGCCGGGGAACTCCAGCACCTCGACTTGCGGCGAGAAGAAGGCGATCGACTCGGCCAGACGGGCCATGCGGCCCTCGTCGGGGACGATGTGCAGCACGTCGCCCAACTCGGCCGCCAACTGGCCGAGCAGCAAGGCGTCATGGCCCTCGGGAACCCCCGCGATCGTCGAGCGACCGGGCCTGGAAAGAATTTCAATGAGTGTTTTCAACGTCTTGCCCGGCGACGGTAAAGTTCTGCAAAAGGCGCATGACGTCGGTGTCGAGATGGCCCGGCAGGGGCTTGGCGCCGCTGACCCACAGGAACAGGTCGGGGTCGTTCTCGGCGATCAGCGCCTCGAACCGGTCGAGTTGGTGGTCGTCGAAGCGCGGCAGCCAACGTTCGGCGAAGCGGCCGAACAGCAGGTCGTTCTCGTTGGTGCCCATGTGGCGGGCACGGAACAGCAGGCGTTTGCGCCGGTCGTCCATGGAAACTCCAGAGCGGGGTGACGGTTCATATAACCCTTGCGGTGGCGCTTGCCAATCCGTGCCCTGGACTGGCGAGGCCGGGAATGGTCAAATCCCGCCATGCGACCCGATATCCTTTTTCCCCTGTTCGCCGAAAACAACGCGCTGCCCGGCGTCGGACCCAGGCTGGCCAAGCTGTTCGAGCGTCTGGCCGGGCCGCATGTGGTCGATCTGCTGTGGCACCTGCCGAGCGGGCTGATCGACCGGCGGCTGCGCTGCACGATCGCCGAGGCGCCCGAGGGCCAGGTGGCGACCATGGCGGTGCGGGTCGATCACCACCTGCCCTCGTCCAGCGCGCGGCGGCCGTGGCGGGTGGTGTGCTCGGACGGCTCGGGCACGCTGACCCTGGTCTATTTCCACGCCAAGCCGGACTGGATCGGCAAGATCCTGCCCGAGGGCGCCATGCGGATCGTCAGCGGCGTCGTCGAGACGTTCAACGGCGAGCGCCAGATGGCCCATCCCGACCACGTCGCCAAGCCCGAGGAGCCCGACGACATTCCGCTGGTCGAGCCGGTCCACCCGCTGACCGCCGGCCTTTCGGCGCGGCTGGTGCGCAAGGCCGTCAAGGCGGCGCTGGAGCGCGCCCCGGCCCTTCCCGAGTGGCAAGACGCCGCTTGGGCGGCCAAGCGGGGCTGGCCCTCGTGGCGCGACGCCCTGGCCCGCGCCCACGCCCCCGAGGGCGAGGACGACCTGTCCGCCGAGGCGCCCTTCCGCCAGCGTCTCGCCTATGACGAATTGCTGGCCAATCAATTGGCGCTGGCCCTGATGCGCGACCGGCTGCGCCACCAGAGCGGACGGAGCATCGAAGGTGATCGAAGACTGCGCGACAAGGTCTTGGCGT
>JADFZP010000305.1 GCA_015232485.1 Alphaproteobacteria bacterium | reverse complement strand
GCAGAGGGGCGAACACAAAAAAAAGGGCGGGGAAGAGCCCCCCGGCTCTTCCCCGCCCGTCCCCTTTTGATTCGAAGCGGCTTAGAAGGCCATCTTCATGCCGGTCACGACGCCCCAGCCTTCATTGTTGTCGGCGTTGGCGTTGCGCTCGTCGTCATAGTTGACGTGCATGATCGAGGTGACCAGATCGATGCCGGGGCCGAAGGCGTAGCTGCCGGAGAGCTGAACCAGCGACACTTCGTCGTCGTCGCCGGTGGCGTTGCCCTCGGCCTCGCTGCGGTAGTAGCCCAGGCTGACCGCGTAGGGCTCGAAGGCGTAGGCGACGGCGACATCGTAGGCGATGCCGTCGAGATTGGCTTCGTTGCCGCGGGTCTTCTCGCTGCCGATGCGCAGGCTGCCGCCGATGGTGAAGTTCTTGTAGGCGAGGCTCAGGCCGCCGGTCAGGTCGCTGACGTCGTCGGTCGGGGCGTTCGAGCTTTGCCAGTAATAGGCCAGCGAGGCCGACACGTCGACTTCGCCCAGGGTGTTCGAGTAGCCCAGCGACACCGCGTAGCCGGGGCCGTCGTTGGCGTTCATGTCGGACATCAGGTGGGCGTCTTCGTTGACCACGTCGGGGGTCCACGACACGCCCGCCGAGAAGCCGGCGAAGCTGGGCGTGATGTAGATCAGCTTTTCGGCCGAGCCGTCACGATCGGTGTAGGTCGTCACGAAGTCGACGACGTTGCCCGGCTGCACGATCCAGTACGCGTAGTCGCCATCCTGCAGGCCCAGGCCGACATCGGGGGCCGAGACGTGCATCAGGGCGCCGACATTGTCGTTGGTGCCGATGATGAACTGGCCGAAGCCGGTGGTCACCGTGACATAGGACTGATCGATGACGTCGGCCGCGCCGCCGGCGGTGATCGAGGAGGCGGCGGCGAACTCGCCGGTGCTGGTGGTGGTGGTCGCGTAGGTCGTGGTGGTGACGCCGCGGCGGGTCACGGTGCTGGCCGTGGTCGCGCTGTTGCTGGTCACGTTCACGTCGTTGCGGTTGCCGGCGACGGGAACGGCCACGGCGGTGGTGGTCGCGGTCGAGGCCGGCGACGAATCGGTGCGCCCGCCGCCTTCCAGCTCGATGGTCACGGCGATCTCGATGCCGTTGTCGAGCTTGGTCGAGCCGGTGAAGTGGACCTCGTTGTCGCCCTGAACGTCGAAATTGGTGTAGTCGGCGCCAGTGGCGTTTTCGAAGCTGTCATCCTGGGTGGCGCCGCCCAGGTACCAGTTCGAGAAGCCGCCCAGCTCAAGCTTGACGGGATTGGCGGCATGGGCGCCAAGCGGAAGGCAGATGCCGGCCGAGAGAGCCGTCACGGCAAGAAGGTTAATCTTTTTCATGAGTGCAATCCCGTCTGTAAGTGACCGATCCACCGCCCTGGCGCCCTTCAATTGAGCAAAGCACCAGATGCCGCGATTTTGGTCACCTTAACGTCAGGGCTATTGAAGTCAACGCCAAACGGGGTAGGACGCAACCGAATACGCACAATGTGGCAATCCTGCCACACAACGCGGCGTACCCGCCTTCCTTGGCCCGTCACCCTCGCGAAAGCGAGGGTCCATGTTGGATGCGGCGGCACCATGGATTCCCGCCTTCGCGGGAAAGACGAGAAAAATGGAGCCCTTCCACGACCCCTAAAGCGCAAGTTTGCGCTCGACATAGGCCATCAGCAGGTCGACCGACCGGGTGACGTCCATGCGATCGGTGGGCACCACCAAGTCGGCGGCCAGGGGCTCTTCATAGGGCGCCGAGATGCCGGTGAATTCGGGGATCTTGCCGGCCCGCGCCTTGGCGTACAGGCCCTTGACGTCGCGGCTTTCGCAGGTCGCCAGCCCGGCCTTGACGTGAACCTCGTGGAAGAAGTCCGGCGCGATGGCGCGGGCCCGCTCGCGATCGGCGCGATAGGGCGAGATGAAGGCGGTCAGAACGATGAAGCCGGCCTGCGCGAACAGATTGGCGACCTCGCCGATCCGGCGGATGTTTTCGGCGCGATCCTCGGGGCTGAAGCCCAGATCGGCCGACAGCCCGTGGCGGACATTGTCGCCATCCAGCACATAGGCGCGATAGCCGCGCTCGAACAGGCGCCGCTCGAGCGCCATGGCGAGCGTCGACTTGCCCGCGCCGGACAGCCCGGTAAACCAGAGGATGCCGCTTTTGTGGCCATTGGCCAGCCAGCGCTCGTCGCGCGTGACGGCGTGTTCGGCGACGGTGATGTTGGTCGACTTCGCGGCGAGCATGTATCCCCCGGCCCCACGCATTGACGCGGGATCAAATAACAGAGCGTTCGTCAAAAGACCATAGGGAGGGGTCAGGCCTGTTTTTCACGCATAGCCGAATCGGCGGGCCAACCAAGCGGTGCGTTCCTCGAACACGCTGCCGTCGCCGCGCCACGACAGCGGTCCCTCCAGACTGGCCACCGGGATCGGCCGCCGCTTGAAATGGGGGTTGCGCAGGAAGTTGGGATCGTTGCCGAAGGGCGCGGCGGCCGGCCCGATCGCGGCATAGGGCGAGTCCTCGGGGTGCAACATCGCCTCGATGGCGCCGTCGTCGCCGCGGATGTCCAGCCAATCGCAGATCTGGCCAAGGAAGGCGTGCGGATCGCCCAGGATGTCCTCGCCGCGCACATGCATGTACTGGCCCGGCGCCAACGCGCCGGCCAGACGCACGATGTCTCCGTTCATGCGCTGCCAAAGCCGCTCGGGCTCGCTCTTGTCGGTGGCCGGGCGGCGGCCCCGGTTGGGCGTCGCGTTCTTGGCGGTGATCGTGTGGATCGATTCGCAGGTCGGCCGCGGGTGGCGGGTCAAATGCAGGTAGTGGGCGTCGGGATAGAAGCGCAACGCGTTCTCGAGCGCCCGCTCGTTGACCACGGTGCTGGGGCTTTTATCGACCCAGATCCGCGGCGCGACCGCCTCGCCGAGATGGTCGAGCATGCGCTTGGCGGGCCACGTCCGGCGTCCGCGCGTCAGTTCGATCGCCCGCTCGACCCCCAGGGCGTCCTGTCCACCGCATTCGATTTGGGCGACCGCGCGATACAGCCCGTCCAGCGAGCGGGGCCGTATCTTGGTCAAGACATCAATCACCCCGCCGACCGTTTCGGCGACGAACAGATTCAGCTCGGGCATGCCGTAAAGCTCGGGATGCTGGCCCAGCATGCCGCAGACCAACGAGGAATACGATCGCATGCAGGTCAGAACGATCAGCGGTTGGCGCATGGTCAGGGCTCGCCCAGTCGTTTCGTCAAGCCGTGGACCGCCATTTCCAGCCGGCGGATGGTCTGGCGCATCTCGTCGACGTCCAGCCCGCCGCCCCGCACGGGCGTCTCGGCAAGCATGCCCAGCACCCGGTCGAGCTGGTCCAGATTGACGCCTTTGGCTTGGCGCTCGCCCGGCTGCCGCAGCATCTCGAGGATCTTTCCGGCCATCACGGCGCCCTTGGCCTGCCCGGCGACTCGCTCCTCGAGCAGATCGAGCAGGCGGGCCAGCCCGGTTTCCGTCACCACCGAGCCGGGCAGATGCGGCCCCTCGGGCGGCGTGGTCAGAATTTTGAGCAGCGCGCGGGCCATGCCCGGCGCCACCCTCGGCCCGCCCGTGCGGAACCCGCCGGCCGGAGCGGTTGCGGAGGCGGTCGCCGCCGGGTCTTCGACCTCCTTGTGGTGGGCCCTCAGCTTGGCCAGACGCTGGCGCCGCGCTTCGGTGTCGTCGGTCATCTCTCACTCCTCACGCTTAGCGATAGCCGAGTCGACGCGCCAAGCCGATGGTGTTCGCGGCGAAGCCGTCGCCGTCGGGCATCCAGTCGAGCGGTCCCGCGAGGCTGGCCGGCGGCGGCGCGCCGATCCGCAGCCTGGGGTCCTCGAGAAAGCCGGGATTGTGACCATAGGGCGCGTTGGCCGGCCCCGGCCGGGCATAAGACGAGGTTTCGGGGTGGCACATCGCCTCGATGGCCTCGGGCGCTCCCGAGATGCCCAGCCATTCGGCGATCTGGCCCAGCCAAAGCCTTGGCTCGGCCAGGAACGCCTCGCCCCGCAGATACATGTAGCGTCCAGGCGGCAGCCCCGCCCCGAACTCGGCGAGATCGGCGTGGGTGCGGTGCCAATAACGTTCGATCTCGGCCGCGTCGATGGTCCGCAAACCCTTCGAGCGCGCGTTGCGCAGGCTGATCCCGGTCGGGCGGGGATGGCGCCCCAGATGCAGGAAGCGGGCGTCCGGCCAAGCCGCGATCAAGCGGCGCAGGTTGCGCGGAAAGGCATAGCTCGGCGTCTTGTCGACGCAAGCCCGGGGCGCCACCATCTCGGCCACCTCGTGGTAGAGGGCCGCCGTTCCCATGTCGGGGCGGGCGGCGAGCCATGCCCTGGCCGCCTCGACGCCGGCCTCGCTTTGGCCGCCCTCGCGCAATTCGGCCAGCACGCGCAGCAGTCCGTGCAGCATGAACGGCCCGCGTCGCGCCGCCTTGCCGATCAATTCGCCCACCGTGTCGGCCACGAACAGATACATCTCGGGCAGGCCATACAGCGCCGGGTGCTCGCCCAGACAGCAGCTCACCACCGAGGAGAACGAGCGCGCCGGACACAGCACGAAGACCGGCGCCGCCCCCGTCATCAGAACACCGCCAGCGGCCCGCCCGGCGCGCCCGCCGACAGGCCGACCAGCAGGCGTCCCCCGGCCACGCAGGCCGCCGTGACGGGGCC
>JADFZP010000304.1 GCA_015232485.1 Alphaproteobacteria bacterium | reverse complement strand
TTGGATCCAGCCGCCGGTCCGGTCCGCCGCCTGGGCGACCACGCGGCCCCAGCGGTCGTGGCGGACTGGCCCGCCGATCACGATCCACCCCGCCACAAGGGTCTCGAGTCCCGCCCTGGCCGGCTCGAAAAACGGCTCGTCCGGGCGGGGCGCCAACAGGCCGGCCAGCCGCACGACGCGACCGTCGTCCAATTCGAGAGTCGCTCCATCGCGCGCCTTCGCCACCCGCGCCGCGGGCTCATCCGCCGCGGGACTGGAAATCGTCGCCGGAACGAGGCACAAGAGGGTGAGCAGAAGAGGCGCGAAACGCATGCGTTCCCTTAATCGAGAGCGACCGCCGGTTGGCCTGTTCCCGCCAGTCGAGCCGAACCGAAGCGGCATGCTGGAGGTAGGCGGCGGTCACACGATCTATTGGGAAGAATCGGGCAACCCGCAAGGGATTCCGGTCGCCTATCTGCATGGCGGGCCGGGAGCGGGCACGGCGCCCGCCTATCGCCGCTTTTTCGACCCCACGATCTGGCGCATCGTGCTGTTCGACCAGCGCGGCGCCGGACGCTCGCGGCCCTACGCCTCGACCCGCGACAACACCACCCAGGATCTGGTCGCCGATACCGAACGCTTGCGCCAGCATCTGGGCATCGAGCGCTGGCTGCTGTTCGGCGGCAGTTGGGGCAGCACGCTGGCCCTGGCCTATGGCGAGGCGCACCGCGAGCGCTGCCTGGGCATGGTGCTGCGCGGCGTCTTCCTGTTCCGGCCGCAAGAGGTCGAGTGGTTCCTGTCGGGGATGGGCCTGTTCTACCCCGAGGCGGCGCGGCGCTTCCATGACTTCCTGCCCCCGCCCGAGCGCGGCGAGCCGCTGCGCGCCTATCACCGCCGCCTGATCAGCCCCGACCCCGCGATCCACCTGCCGGCGGCGCGCGCCTGGTGCGCGTACGAGGAAGCCTGTTCGCGCCTGATCCCGCCGCCGCCCGCCGCCATGCCCCCCGCCCAGGCCGTCGCCAACGACGGCTTGGCGATGGCCCGGTTGGAGGCCCATTACATGGTCAATCACGGCTTCTTGGCGCGCGACCAGCTAATCGCCGACGCCAATCGTCTGGCCGGCCTGCCCGGCATCATCGTGCAGGGCCGCTACGACGTGATCTGCCCCCCCGCCTCGGCGTTCGACCTGGCCCGCGCCTGGCCCGACGCCGAGCTTCACATGATCCCCGATGGCGGCCACGCGGCCATGGACCCCGGCATCCGCGACGCCCTGGTCGCCGCCGTCGACCGCATCGCCGACCGCCTGTGACCGGCCGGATTTTCCCCTGCGCCGCGCGGCCGGGCATGATATAAACGCCCAACCTTTCAGGGCGCCCGTAGCTCAGCAGGATAGAGCACAGGATTCCTAATCCTGGGGCCGTGGGTTCGAATCCCGCCGGGCGCACCACAATTTCGAGGACTTCGAGTCAGGAAGAACGTGGCCATGAGCGCATCGGCGATCCTGCGGCTTCAGAAGGCCGGCTTCACGGCGGAGCAAGTCGAGGCGTTGGCCGACTTCATGGACACCCAGGCCGCCAGCAAGGCGGACCTGGAAGCGGCCGTTCACAAGCTCGACCTGGCCATCTCCGAGAGCAGAGCCGACGCGAAGGCCGATGTCGTTTCGGTGCGGGGCGATTTCGCGGCGTTGCGGGCGGACTTCGCTGGAATGCAGGCCGACCTGAAGCTGCTCGAACAACGCATGACCATCAAGCTCGGCACGATGGTGGCCATCGCGATCGGCATCGTCGCCGCGATGGTCAAGCTGCTTTAGCAGGCTGCGGAAAAGTCCTGTCATTCCCGCGAAGGCGGGAATCCATGCATCCGCCACTCAACAAATTGCGGTGATGTCCGGGTTTTGTCCCAACATGGATCCCCGCCTTCGCGGGGATGACCGGAGAATTAACGGGTGCGGGCTTTTTTTCCGCAGCCTGCTAGTCCGTTCTTACGCCGGGCTCCCGCCGGGCGCACCAATCCCCCCCAAGCCGGTCATAGTAGAACACGCTAATCCTCGTCGCTCCCCGACCAGTCTCCGGCTTGACGAGCCTCAATGTTCGCGATCTAAAACCATGGCCTTGTGATGGCACACGCCCATCATCAAGGATTTCCCATGTCCAATTCTCTGAACGGAAAAGTCGCGGTCATCACCGGGGCCAGCAGCGGCATCGGGCGCTCGGTCGCCGACAAGTTTCTGGCCGAAGGCGCCAAGATCGCCGTGTTCGCCCGCAACGAATCGGCGCTGGCCGAAATCGCCAAGGGCAACGAGGACCGGGTTCTGGTCGTTGTCGGCGACGTCACCAACGCCGCCGACCTGGATCGGCTGGTCGCTTCGACGGTCGCCAAGTTCGGCGGCGTCGACATCGTGGTTCCCAACGCCGGCATCGCCAAGGTGGTGGGCTTCGAGCAAAGCGACGCGGCGGCGATCGATCATCAGTTCTCGGTCAACTTCACCGGCGCGGTGCAGACCGTGCGCGGCTTCCTGCCGCATATCCGCAAGGGTGGCTCGGTGCTGTTCGTCACCACCTTCCTGACCCAGGTCGGCTTCCCCGGCTTGGGCATCTACAGCGCCAGCAAGGCGGCGCTGAAGTCGTTCTCGCAGACCCTGGCCGCCGAGTTGGCGCCCAAGGGCATCCGGGTGAATTCGGTCGCCCCCGGCCCGATCGCCACCCCCATCTGGGGCACCATCGGCCTGCCCGCCGACGTGCTGCAAGCGGTCGCCACCCAGGTCACCGCGCGCCTGATGCCGGGCAATTTCGGCGAGCCGGGCGACATCGCCGCCACCGCCCTCTTCCTGTGCTCGGACGCCGCCAAGAACATCTGGGGCCAGGAGATCGTCGTCGACGGCGGCTATACGATCGGCTGAAACCATTCCGGGGTGGCCGCCGGTGGCGGTCACCCCGTCCGGTTCCGTCAGGGCTTCTTGGCCGCCGCTTCGTCCTGCATCATCTTCAACCGCGCGGCGATCGGGCCGAGCGGGCCGTATTTGTGCTGGGCCTGCGAGAAACCGTCGGCATAGGGCGGGAACGGCATGTCGGCCGGCTTCTTCAGGCGATTGGGGAAATCGGCCTCCATATTGGCCTTGGCCGGGCGCGGCTGGTCGTTGATGTAGGCCGCCACGTCGTAGGCGTCGTCGAGCGACAGCATGGGCGCGTCGTGCGTGGTGCCCTGGGGCATGTTGTGCAACACGAAGCGGGTCGCCATCGCCAGGCGATACATGCCGGCGCCCTGGTTGTAGCTGTCGGGGCCCCACAGCGGCGGGAACTGGTAGCCCAGCGCGTCGCCGGCCTTGCCGTTGCGCACGCCCTGACCGTTCTCGCCGTGGCAGGCCACGCACTGCTCCTTGTAGACCTCGGCGCCGCGGCCGACATTGGCCATGCGGTCGGGCATCTTCACCATCTTGACGCCCGAGCCGTTGATCTTGGCGTCGCGCGGCACGCCTTGCGACAGGAACTCCATGTAGGCGACGAAGGCCTTCATCTCGCGCGAGTCGAGCGGCAGCGTCCGCCCGGCCATGCTGCGTTCCATGCAGCCGTTGACGCGGTCCTCGGTGGTGCTGATGCCGTCCTCGCGCGCCCGGTACTGCGGGAACACCGAGGTCACGCCGACATAGGACATCGAGAAGGGGACCGTTCCACCCTCGCGATGGCAGCTTTGGCAGGCGAGGTTGTTGCCGGCGAAGCGCTTGGACGTGTCGGCGACCTCGGGGCCGATGTGCTTGTAGGTCTCGACGACCAGGTCGCGGCCATAGCGGACCAGTTGGCCCCGCTCGTCCGGCGGCAGGCTCTCGATATCGGGAACCTTCCATTTGGTCAGGTCGACGGCGGCGGGTTCGGCCTGCGCCGGGCTCGCGGCGGCGAGCAGCGCGGCGAAGGCGGCGGCGGTGCGGAAGGTTTTCATGATCGGTCTCCCTTGATCTGGAGACCATGCTACGCCCCGCGCGGCGCCTGGGTCATTGGGGTTGAACCGCGCCGGGTTGGGGTTTTCCCTAAGATCCCGCCTCGACCAGCATGCGGGTGAGGTCGGCCACCGAGGTGGCGCCCATCTTCTCCATCACATGGGCGCGATGGACCTCGACCGTCTTGATCGAGATGTCGAGTTCGAAGGCGATCACCTTGTTGGGCTTGCCCAGGGCGACCAGCCCCATCACCGCCCGCTCGCGGGCCGTCAGCCCATCGATGCGGGCGCGCAGGGCGGCGGCGCGGCGCGCGGCTTCGCAGGCCTTGGCGCTTTTGCGCAAGCCGGCGGTGACGTGATCGAGCAACACCTGGTCGTTGAACGGCTTCTCCAGGAAATCCATCGCCCCGGCCCGCATCGCCCGCACCACCATGGGGATGTCGCCATGCCCCGAGATGAAGACGATCGACAGGGTCGCCGCGCGCTCGTTCAGTTCCCGCTGAAGATCGAGGCCGCTCATCCCCGGCATCCGCACATCGAGCACCAGACAGCCGGGCGCATCGGGGTTCCAGGCCGCCAGGAAGGCCTCGGCCGAGGCGAAGCAGGCGACCGGCTGGCCCAGCGACTTCAGCAGGAATTCCAGCGAGTGGCGCATGGCGTCGTCGTCGTCGACCACGAAGATGGTGGGAGTCATGGCCGATCCTCGACAATGGGCAGGGTGAAGGCGAAACGGGCGCCGCCGCCCGGCGCGTCGTCGGCGCGCAGCCGGCCGCCATGCGCCTCGGCGATGCTGCGCGACAGCGACAGGCCCAGCCCCAGGCCGTCG
>JADFZP010000303.1 GCA_015232485.1 Alphaproteobacteria bacterium | reverse complement strand
TGACACGTGGATGCCCGTGTCAAGCACGGGCATGACGGCGAAGGGTCGGTGCCGAACTGACCCATCGGCCGTAAAGCCGCCGTTGAGCAGGAAAGGTGGCGCGGATCAGCGCATCATCTCGCGCAGCTTGGCCGCCAGGGTTTCGGGCGGGGTGCCGTGGGGCAGGCGGATCATGCCGCCGCCGGGCGCGACCAGGAAGATCGAGGTGGCGTGGTTGATGGCGTAGCCGTCGCCCAGCGGCGCCTTCTCCCATTTGACGCGGTAGGCCTTGGCCATGGCGGCGATCGCGTCGGGCGCGCCGGTCAGGCCGATCATCTTGGGATGGAAGGCGCCGACATAGGGGGCGAGCACGGCGGGGGTGTCGCGCTCGGGGTCCAGGGTGACGAACAGGGGCGCCACGCGGGCGGTCTCGGTCTCGTCCAGCAGTTCCAGGGCGCGGCCGATGGCGGCAAGACTGGTCGGGCAGAAGTCGGGACAGAAGGTGTAGCCGAAATAAACCAGCATCGGCCGGCCGGCGAAGTCCTGGGCCGTCACGGCGCGTCCGTGATGGTCGAGCAGCGCGAAGTCCGGCGCGGCGGCGCTTGCCGGTGCGGCCAGCGGCAGGAGGGCGAGGAGGAGGAGGAGAAGGCGTCTCATGGCCCGGCATGATGCCACACCGGGCCGCAAGCGCTTTGACTTAGGTCATTCGTGGGCCGGTTTCGGCGTCGTCCCAAGCCGCCTTGGCTTCGCGGCGGCGGCGGTGGAGGATCGGCTCGGTATAGCCGTTGGGCTGCTCGCGGCCCTGGAAGATCAGGTCGCAGGCCGCCTTGAAGGCGATGCTGCCTTCGAAATCGGGGGCCATCGGGCGGTATAGCGGGTCGGCGGCGTTCTGGGCGTCGACCACCGCCGCCATCCGCTTCAGGGTCTCCATCATGCGGGTGTGCGAGACCACCCCGTGATGCAGCCAATTCGCCAGAAGCTGGCTGGAGATGCGCAAGGTGGCGCGGTCCTCCATCAGCCCGACATTGGCGATGTCGGGCACCTTCGAGCAGCCCACCCCCTGGTCGATCCAGCGCACCACATAGCCCAGGATGCCCTGGGCGTCGTTGTCCAGTTCCTGCTGCACGTCGTCGGGCGTCCAGTTCGGGCGGTCGGCCACCGGGATGATCAGGATGTCGTCCAGGCTGGCCGGCGGGCGGCCCGAGATTTCGCGCTGGCGGGCATCGACGTCGACCTGATGATAGTGAATGGCGTGCAGGGTCGCGGCGGTCGGCGAGGGCACCCAAGCGGTGTCGGCGCCCGCCTTGGGATGGGCGATCTTGGTGGTCAGCATGTCGGCCATCTCGTCGGGCATCGCCCACATGCCCTTGCCGATCTGGGCGCGGCCGGCGAAGCCGCATTCCAGGCCGATATCGACGTTCCAGTCCTCATAGGCCCTGATCCAGGGGCTGTGCTTCATGTCGCCCTTGCGGATCATCGGCCCGGCCTCCATCGAGGTGTGGATCTCGTCGCCGGTGCGGTCCAGGAAGCCGGTGTTGATGAACATCACGCGGTCGCGGGCGGCGCGGATGCATTCCTCCAGATTGACGGTGGTGCGCCGCTCCTCGTCCATGATGCCCATCTTGATGGTGAAGCGGGGCAGGCCGAGCAAATCCTCGACGCGTCCGAACAGCTCGTCCGAGAAGGCGACCTCGTCGGGGCCGTGCATCTTCGGCTTGACGATGTAGATCGAGCCGGCCCGGCTGTTGCGTCCGGGATGCGCGCCGCGCAGATCGTGCAGCGCGATGGCGCTGGTGATCGCCGCGTCCAGAATGCCCTCGGGCGCCTCGGCGCCGTCGGCTAGGCGAATGGCGGGGCTGGAAATCAGGTGGCCGACATTGCGGACCAGCATCAGGCTGCGGCCGGGCAGCGTCACCGTGCCGCCGTCCGGCCCGGTATAACGGCGGTCGGGGCTTAGCCGCCGCTCGACGGTGCCGCCGGCCTTTTCGAAGCCGGCGGTCAGGTCGCCCTTCATCAGGCCCAGCCAGTTGCGATAGGCGGCGACCTTGTCCTCGGCGTCGACCGTCGAGACCGAGTCCTCGAAATCGACGATGGTGGTCAGCGCCGCCTCCAGGACGATGTCGGAGATGCCCGCCGGGTCGTCGCGGCCGATCGGATGGGCGCGGTCGATCCGAATCTCGACATGCAGGCCATGATGGGCCAGCAGAACCACCGAAGGCGCCGCCGAATCACCTTGGAAGCCGACTAGGCGCTCGGGGTGGGTCAGCCCGCTTTCGCGCCCGCCGGTCAGCACCACGACCAGTTGCCCGTGACGCAGGCCGTAGCCGACCGCGTCGCGATGCGACCCGCCGGCCAGCGGCGCCACCTGATCGAGCAGGGCGCGCGCCTGGGCGATCACCCGCCCGCCGCGATCGGGGTCGTAGCCGGGGCCGCGCGGACCGGCGATCACGTCGGTGCCGTAAAGCGCGTCGTACAGGCTGCCCCAGCGGGCATTGGCGGCGTTCAGGGCGTAGCGGGCGTTGGTCACCGGCACGACCAGTTGCGGCCCGGCCACGGTGGCGATCTCGGGATCGACATTGGCGGTGGCGATGATGAAATCCGGCCCCACCGGGACCAGATAGCCGATCGCTTCCAGGAAGGCGCGGTAGGCGGCGTGGTCGATCGGCTTGCCGCGCCGCGCCCGGTGCCAATCGTCGATCGTCGCCTGCAAGGCGTCGCGCCGCGCCAGCAAGGCGCGGTTGCGCGGCGCCATCGCGTTCAGGATGTCTTCCAGCCCGGTCCAGAAGCCGGCCGGCTCGAGTCCGGTTCCCGGCAGCGCCTCATCGGCGATGAAGTCGTGAAGGATTGCGGCGACCGCCAAGCCGCCAGTCCGCACCCATTGTGTCACCGTCCGATCCTCCCAGCGTTTCCCGAAGAGATTGGCAGGCGACCACGCGTGGAAAAGGGGCGCGTCAGGTTCCCTTGCGCAGGCGATAGAGGAACCGGTCGCGCGACATGCCCAGCAGTCGGGCCGCATGGGACTGGTTGCCGCCCGCCAGGGCCAGCGCCTGGGCCATTAGGCTGCGTTCGAGCGCGAAAATGTCCAGTCCCTCGGCCGGCAAGGCCAGCCCGGCCCGACTGGCCGGGGCGGGGGCCGGCAACGGCAGCATGGCCGCCTCGATGGTCGCGCCGGGATGCAGGATGACCAGCCTTTCGCACAGATTGCGCAATTCGCGGACATTGCCCGGCCAAGCATGGGCGTGCAGGCGCTTCAGCGCGCACTTGCCCAGGCGCGGCGCCGGCCGATCATGTTGCTCGGCGAAGCGGGCCAGGAAATGGGCGGCCAGCAGCGCCACGTCGCCATCGCGCTCGCGCAGCGGCGGCAGCTCGATGGGAACGACGTGCAGGCGGTAGAACAGATCCTCGCGGAAGCGTCCGGCGCCCACCGCGCCCATCAGATCGCGGTTGGTGGCGGCCACCACGCGGGTGTCGCCCCGGGCGGCGCGCGACTCGCCCAGCGGCTGCACCTCGCCGCTTTCCAGAAAGCGCAGCAGCTTGGCCTGGGCGGCGAGCGGCAGGTCGCCCACCTCGTCGAGCAGCAGGGTGCCGCCGGACGCCGCGCGGATCTTGCCCAGGCTGTCCTGGGTGGCGCCCGAGAAGGCGCCGCGCCGATGGCCGAACAACTCGGCCTCGACCAACGCCTCGGGCAGCGCCGAGCAGTTCACCGCGATGAACGGCCCGCCGGCGCGGCGGCTGGACTCGTGGATCAGCCGGGCGGCGACCTCCTTGCCGGTGCCGGTCTCGCCGGTCAGCAGCACGGTGGCGTCGGTCGCAGCGACCAGACGGGCGGTGCGCAGGGCGGATTCGAGGGCGGCCGAGCGGCCGATCACCGGCGGGTTCATGGACAGAACACCATCGGCATGGCGGGCGGCCACAGCACGGTGACGAAGCCCATCGCCACCAGCGCCGAGCCCAGCCCCTTGCGCACCACCGGATGATGGACGGCGCGCACCAATCCGCGCGCCAGCAGCCCGGCCGCCAGCGTGCCGGGCAGGGTGCCGACGCCGAAGGCGGACATGATGGCGGCGCCTTCGAGGGCGCCGCCGCCGGTCATCGCGACCAGCAGCATGGAATAGACGATGCCGCAGGGCAGCCAGCCCCACACCATGCCGAAGGCGAAGGCTTGGCCGGGGCCGCGCACCGGCATCAGACGGCGCCCCAGCGGCTCCAGCATCCGCCAAACCGGCCGGCCGATCAGCTCCAGGACCGACAGCCGCGACAAAACGCCCAGCACGTTCAGCCCGACCATCACCAGCACCACCGCCGCCGCGCCGCGCAGCACGGTATGGGCGACGGTCACCGGCACCAGCAGCAGGGCCGCGCTGCCGATCAGCCCGGCCAGGGCGCCGATCACGCCGTAACTGACGAGGCGCCCCAGATTGAGCAGTCCGACATGGGCCTCGACCGCCCAGCGACGGCGGCGCACCAACGGATCGAGGGTCATCGAGAACGCCCCGGCGATGCCGCTGCACATGCCGGCGCAATGGAGCGTGCTTCCCAGCCCCAACAGCACCGCGCCAAGGATCACATCGAAATTCATAAGGTGGTTTGTCGCACAATCGCCCCTGGGGCGAATTGTCGCATGTTCATTGTACGCTGAGAAGCTCCCGTCCGCCGAGCAGGACCAGCGCCGCCGCGCCGCCCAGGCGCAGGGCCGGCGCCATCCAGACGTTGCGGCGGCCCAGGCCCTTCGACAGCGCCGCCAGGGCGGGCACCAGGGCGAG
>JADFZP010000302.1 GCA_015232485.1 Alphaproteobacteria bacterium | reverse complement strand
GTCGCGCCCGCCGCAGATGCCGCAGGACGAGGTGACCACCACGTCGCGGCGCCTGACCTTGGCGCGGCCCGGCTCGCGCAGGACGACGCGCACCACGCCGGGGTCGTCGGGGCAGAAGGCGGCGTGGCGCAGATCGTCCAAGCCCTCGATCAGCCCCTCGGTGAAGACGAAGCCGATGGCCAGACGCAGGGCCTCGGCGCCGCCGCCCAGCAAGCCGTCCTCGGCGGTGTAGGCCGCCGCCGCGCGGCGCGGCTCGGTGGGCGTCCACATCAAGGTGTAGGCGCCAACTCCCTCGACGTCGATGGTCAGCGCGCCCTCGACGATCACCGCGCAATCCAAGCCGGCGGCGGACTCGTCGCCCAGCCGGAAGGCGGTGACCCGCGCATAGCCCTTGTCCATCAGGCGCCCAAGCCGACCTGTCGCAGGATGAAGGCGCAAATCGCCTCGTGATCGTCGAGCGGCAGCAACGGAACGCGCAGGCCCTCGGGCGTCGCGTCGCTGGCCACCGCGACGATGTCGGGGTCGTCGGGCCACAGCGGCGGCTTGCCCAAGGCGGGGCGGTGGATTTCGAGCTTGGGGTGGCTGTGCCGCTTGAAGCCTTCGATCAGCAGCAGATCGACGGGGGTCATGCGGGCGATCAATTCCTCGACGCTGGGCTCGGCCTCGTCGCGCAGTTCGTGCATCAAGGCCCAGCGCTGGGTCGAGGCGACCATCACCTCGGTGGCGCCGGCCTCGCGGTGGCGGTACGAGTCCTTGCCGGGCTTGTCGACGTCGAACGCGTGATGGGCGTGCTTCATCGTCGAGGCCCGGATGCCGCGCCGCGCCAATAGGGGCAGGACGCCCAGCAACAGCGTGGTCTTGCCGCTGCCGCTCCATCCCGCCAAGCCGAAAACCTTCATCACGCCCTCCATGCCGCGCGCCGCGCCCCGCATTATGAAGCGGGGCTCCCCACCTGGCAACGATGGGCGACGCGGGTTGTGTTCAGCCTTCGAGCGGCGCGAAGGTCTCGTCGTACCGGGTCAGATCGGGCATCGGCAGCAGCGGCCGGGCGTCGAGGTCGCGCACCGCCTGGCGCAGATCGTCCAGCATGGCCGCGCGCTGGTCGGCGTCGACATAGGGGACGTGCCACGCCACGAAGGGCTGGTGGACCGACAGCCCGACATAGCCCAGCGTGCCCTGGAAGAAATGCCGCATCATGCCGAATTCCAAATCGCCATGCAGCGAGCCGGGGCCGAACATGTGGGGGCGGGCGCCCATGGACATGGCGACGAAGGCGCGTTTGCCGGCCAGTCCGCCGGCGCCGTAGATGCGCTTGCCGCCATAGAAGGGACCGGACAGGAACACCCGGTCGATCCAGCCCTTCAGGATGGCCGGCACGCTGTACCAATGGACCGGGAAGGTGAAGGCCAGCAGGTCGGCGCGCAGGATCTTGCCCACCTCGGCCTGGATGTCGGGCGACAGCGTGCTGGTCTCGAAGCCGTGGCGCTGCTCAAGCGCGTAGATCAGATGGTCCGAGCGCCGCCGCTCGCGGAAATCGGCGGCCGAGGAGACCGGATCGAAATCCATCGCGTAAAGGTCCGAGATGGTCACCTCGGCGCCGCCGGCCGTCAGTTCGCCGGCCACCGCGTCGCGCATCGCGGCGCAGAAGGAATCCGGCTCGGAATGCGCATGGACCAGATGAACGATCATGAACCCCCCTCGCCGAGGTGGAGGCGCGCTTCCTCGGCGGTTTCGAAGATGTGCGGCGCGACCTGTCGCCGCTCCAGCGCGCTCCCCAGTTTGGCGCGCAGGAAGCCGCTGGTGGTGTAGCGGGTGACGTCGCGGTAAAAGCGCTCGACCAGCCCCTTGACCATGTCGAGATAGGCGTCCTCGATATCTGCCACCACCGCGAACCCGTCGTAATTGACGATCGCCAAAACCTTGCGGCCGAGCGGCGCCAGCAGGCGTTCGACCTCGGACCGGATGTGTTCGATCTCGTCCAGGCTTCGCAGGGTGAACTTCTCGAAATTGACGAACAGCGTGTCGCGCTCGGCGTCGAAGGTGAAGCGGCCGCGCAGCGGCCGGGCCAGCAGGTCGTCGCGCAGGCCCATCGGCGCGGGCGAAAACAGCCGCGCATCCATGCGGCGCGGCGCGCGGACGATCGGCGCGAAGCCCATCAGGGCCAGGATGTCGCGCTCGATGTCGATTCCGGGCGCCACCTCGGACAGTTCCAACCCCTCGGGCGTCAGGGTGAAGACGCAACGCTCGGTGACGTAGACCACCGGCTTGGCGGCCAGGGCGGCGTAGCGGCCGCTGAAGGTGATCTGGCGCACCGCCTGGACGAATTTGCGCGAGCGACCTTCCGCAACGATGCGCAGGGCGCCGTCCTCGACCACGGTCTCCAGCCCATCGGCGGTGAAGGTGCCGGTGAACACCACCTTGCGGGCGTTCTGGCTGATGTTGATGAAGCCGCCCGCCCCGGCCAGCCGGCTGCCGAAGCGGCTGACATTGACGTTGCCGGCCGCGTCGGTCTCGGCCATGCCCAGGCAGGCGAGATCCAACCCGCCGCCGTCGTAGAAGTCGAATTGCTGGTTCTGGGCGATTACCGCGTCGGTGTTCACGGCGGCGCCGAAATTCAAGCCGCTGGCCGGCACGCCGCCGACCACGCCGGGCTCGGCGGTCAGGGTCATCAGGTCGAGGATGCGTTCCTCGTTGGCGACGGCGGCGACGCCTTCCGGCATGCCGATGCCCAGATTGACCACCGCGTTGGCGCTCAACTCGAAGGCGGCGCGCCGGGCGATGATCTTGCGCTCGTCGAGCGGCGGGCTTTTCAGACTGTCGAGCGGCACCCGGATCTCGCCCGAATAGGCCGGGGAATAGGCGGTGGCGTAGGTCTGCATGTGGTTCTCGGGCGAGGCCACGACCACGCAGTCGACCAGGATGCCGGGCACCACGACCTGGCGTGGGGACAAGCTGCCGGCCTGCGCGATGCGCTCGACCTGGGCGATCACCAGCCCGCCGGAATTGCGCGCCGCCATCGCCATCGCCAGATTGTCGAGAATCAGCGCCTCGCGCTCCATGGTCAGATTGCCGGCGGGATCGGCGGTGGTGGCGCGCAGGAAGGCGACGTTGATCGGGAACGCCTTGTAGAACAGCCATTCCTCGCCGCGCAGGGTGACCAGCTCGACCAAATCCTCGGTGGTGCGGGCGTTGATCCGCCCTCCCTCCAGGCGCGGATCGACGAAGGTGCCCAGACCGACCTTGGTGATGACGCCGGGCTTGCCGGCCGCGATGTCGCGGTAGAGATGCGAGATCACCCCTTGCGGCAGGTTCCACGCCTCGATGCGGTTGTCGATGGCCAGCCGCGCCACCTTGGGGATCAGCCCCCAATGCCCGCCGATCACGCGGGCCAGCAGGCCGTCGCCGGCCAGGCGATTGAGCCCGCGCTCCTTGCCGTCGCCCTGGCCGGCGGCGAACAACAGGGTCAACCCCTTGGGCGAGCCGCAGGCTTCGTGGCGGGCGGCCAGCGCGGCCAGCAACTCGTCGGGGGTGCCGTTGCCGACGAAGCCGGAATTGCACAGGGTATCGCCGTCGCGGATCAGGGCCACCGCCTCGGCGGCGCCGACGATCTTGTCCTTGGGCATGCCCCCTCCCTGGTTGGGGACAAGGATACATCACGTTGCGGGCGGGCGGCCAAGAAAGTCGAGGATGCGGTCTCTCATCGCGTCCACCACATGAGGAGGCGGACGCTCGCCTCGAAGGTACTCCCGAAGAGGGCAACCCTGGGGCGATCCCGGAGCGTTCATTCCAAAAGGAGGACGCGACCATGCCGACAACCCGTTTGGAAGGCGTGCTGGCCTCGATCGCGCGGCGGGTCATGCCGCGCGCCGAGGCCGATCCCCTGGCGCTGTGCGAGGCGCTGCTCAGTGGCCGCGGCGAGGCCTCGGGCGTCGCCCTGGCGCGGGAGTTCTTCAAGCAATGGGCCAATCTGGGACCGCCCGAGCGGCGCGAGGTGCTGATCGGGATGGCCGAGCGCTTCGGCCCCGACCGGGCGCGGCTGGAACAGGCCATCGAGGCGTGGCGCGCCAAGCCCAATCCAATCAGCGAAAGCGCCCTGCACGACGCCGCCGAGCCGCGCCGCCAAGAGGTGCTGCGCCGCCTCAACCTGGCGCCCAGCGGCACCGGCGCGCTGGTCCGCATGCGCGAGGACGTGCTGCGCCATCTGGGCGGCCATCCCTGCCTCGACGCGCTGGACGCCGATTTCGCGCATCTCTTCTCGTCGTGGTTCAATCGCGGCTTCCTGGCGCTGCGCCACATCGACTGGCGGACGCCGGCCAACATCTTGGAAAAGGTGATGGCCTACGAGGCGGTTCACATCATCCGCGACTGGGACGACCTGCGCCGCCGGCTGGAGCCCGAGGATCGGCGCTGCTTCGCCTTCTTCCACCCGCAACTCGCCGACGAGCCGCTGATCTTCGTCGAGGTGGCGCTGACCACCGCCATTCCCTCGGGCATCGGCGCGCTGCTGACCGAGGACCGCGAGGCCGTTCCGGCCCGCGAGGCGACCACGGCGGTGTTCTATTCGATCTCGAACTGCCAGGAGGGCCTGCGCGGCATCTCGTTCGGCAACTTCCTGATCAAGCAGGTGGTCGAGGATCTGCGAAGCGACCTGCCCCAGCTCAAGACCTTCGCGACCCTGTCGCCGGTGCCGGGCATCGCAGCGTGGGCCGCCGCCGAGCGGCCGGGTTTGGGCGCCGAGCGGGGCG
>JADFZP010000301.1:4313-4757 GCA_015232485.1 Alphaproteobacteria bacterium | reverse complement strand
GAGGCATAAATTTGAAAGGGCGACCGGCCGAGGCGGGTCGCCCTTCAATTTGGTGTCGCCTCCGGAAGACCGGAGACGCCTTGTTAACCGTAGTTATCCCCCCGATCCCCATCGGCTAGACATCTCGGTCACCACCCTTATAAGATGCGCGAAAGGGTATGTCAATCTTCGCGGAGGACGGCGTCATGGCGTGGCGATTGGGAGGCGATCTGGGGACGAACTCGTTCGGAACGGCCGTGTTCTCCCTGGACGGCGATGAGATCGACGACGTCCTGCATCTAGGATCGCGTGTTTTTCCTGACGGTCGCGACGCGAAATCACAGGCTTCGACCAATGCGACCCGGAGACAATTTCGTCTCCAGGCGCGCGCGCTTGAAAGAAGGAGCCGCCGCAAGGCGTCCCTCCTAAGCCTGTTGACCCGGCTGGGATTGTCCGACGCGGACC
>JADFZP010000301.1:0-4254 GCA_015232485.1 Alphaproteobacteria bacterium | reverse complement strand
GGACCACGATCTGTCCGCAATCGAGTTTGGCCGCGTTCTGATGAGTTTGAACCGCCGCCGTGGATTCAAGTCGAGCCGGCTGGACGCCGATGGCGACGATGCGGAGGTCGGCCTGATCGCCTCGGGTATCCAAAGCTTGGAAGTGGCGCTTAAGGAAAGCGGTGCGCGCAGTTTGGGCGAATACCTGCAATGGCGCCGCAAGGCGGGCCATCCGGTCCGCGCGCGGAAGTCGGGCGGCGGAAAGGATGCCGCGTACCCGATCTATCCGGCCCGAGCGATGATCGAACGCGAGTTCGACACGCTGTGGGCGCGACAAGCGGGTCATCTGGCGCTCGGGGAGGCGGATCGCGACGCCATACGCGAGCGTCTCTTTTTTCAGCGTCCGCTCAAACCAATGGTACCGGGCCGTTGCACTTTTCTCCGGGACGAAACGCGCGCCGCCAAGGCGCAGCCCTTGGCCCAACGATTCGAGATCGTGCAGACGGTCAACAATCTTCGATTCCGCGCCATGGGCCGCGAGTCGCAATGCTTGACCCAGGATCAAAGGCGGCAACTCGTCGAGATGCTCAGTCGCCGCGAGGACATGCCTTTTTCGGTTCTAAAAAGCAAGCTGCGCCTGCCGCGCGACGCGACGTTCAACATCGAAAGCGACAAGGTCAAGAAGCTTCCCGGCGACGCGACCGCCAAGATCATGTCGGACAAGGGGCGCTTCGGCGAAGGTTGGTGGGAACTGACGCCCGACGAGCGCGAGGCGGTCGTGACGGAGTTGCAGTCGACGGTAGAGACCAGCGAGGTGGCGAACTGGCTGTCACGTCGTTTCCGCCTGTCTCCGGAGCGGGCGATGAAGACGGCGACCGCCCGCCTTCCTCAAGGGCACCTGCGCTTGAGCCTTGCCGCGATCAAGCGAATCCTGCCGGTGATGGAGGCGGGAGACACCATCGACAAGGATGGTCGCCCGGCGCCCGTCACCTTCGACAAGGCCGTGGAAGCGGGGCTGGGCCTCAACCATTCGATCCTGAGCGCGTCCAGTCGCTTCGACCGGCTGCCCTATTACGGTGTCGTGCTCGACCGCCATTGCGTTGGTGGAACGGGCGAATGTGACGAGCCGGACGAAAGGCGCCTTGGCCGAATTCCAAATCCCACGGTGCATGTGGCGCTGAACCAGGTGCGCGCCACCGTCAACGAGTTGATTGACAGGTTCGGCGGCCCGCCTTCCCAGGTGGTGCTGGAAATCGCCCGCGAACTGCCGAAAGGCGCGAAGGCGTTGCGCGAACTGGACAATATCCAAGGAAAAAACCAGAAGAACAATGACGAGCGCAACGCCGCCATTCGCGAGATCGGTCTTGTCCCCTCGGCCGCCTTGCGCCTGAAACTTCGCCTGTGGGAGGAACTCGACGCCAAGGATCCGCTGGGGCGCGCCTGCGTTTACACCGGGCGACAAATTTCTTTCGGGCAAGCCTTGTCCGCCGAAACCGAGATCGACCACATCCTGCCTTATCGCCTGACGCTGGATGACGGCTTCGCCAACAAGGTGCTGGTGTTCCGCGAGGCCAATCGCCGCAAGGCGCGACGCACGCCGTTCGAGGCGTTCGATTCGGGCGCAGCCGAACCCGGCATTCTGCCCTGGTCGGAAATACTCGATCGGGCGGGCCGCCTGCCGGAAAACAAGCGTTGGCGGTTCGCGCCCGACGCCATGGACGTGTTCGAGGCCAAGAGTGGCTTTCTCGACCGACAACTGGTGGATACGCAATACATCTCTCGGCTAGCGCGGGAATATCTGATGTGCCTGTTCGATCGCGAGCGGGACGGCTGCCCGGTCTGGGTGATTCCGGGCAGATTGACCTCGATGATCCGTGGCAAACTTGGCTTGAACGCGCTGCTTGGGTCGGGTGGGGCCAAGAACCGCCAGGACCACCGGCATCATGCGATCGACGCCTTTGTCACCGGCGTGACCAGCCGCGCGCTTCTCATCGCGATCGCCACCGCCGCCGGCCGGGCCGATGACGCCAAGATGAACGGCCTCCTCGACGAAATGCCCGCGCCTTTCGAGAAATTCGACATCGAGAAGCTGCGGCGCTTGGTCGACGCGATCGTCGTTAGTCACAAGGTCGACCACGGGCGCAATGGACCGCTTCACGAACAGACGGCGTATGGGCTGGTCGATCCCAGCGTCCACGAGGGCTGCAACCTCGTCCGCCGGAAGCCCGTGATCGAACTGGGGGACAAGGAGATCGACCGCGTGATGGACCCAAAGTTGCGAGAGCGTCTGCGGTCGGCCGTTCCCGCCAAGTTGGACAAAAAAGCTCGGGCGGCGGCATTGGCGGGGTTTTCTCTGGAAAGCGGCGTTCGCCGCGTAAAGGTGCTGGTGTCCGAGGCCAAGCCGCTCGTGCTCGCCGATCGGGAGGGAAAGGTACGGAAGGCGCTCATCGCGGGAGATATCCAGCGGGTCGAGGTGTGGCAAGTTCCGGGAGAGGACATGCCCAGGTTTATCGGTGTCACGCGTTTCGACGCGAATCGCCGCGACTTGCCCGCCGACTTTCCGCGCCCTCACCGCAATGCGCGAAAAGTCATGTCCATCCATAAGGGGGACACCCTGGCCATCGACGAAGAAGGCGGACGGCGTCTGATGACGGTCAGGCAAATGTGGCCCTCGGACTCTAACCGAAGGTTGATTCTGGTGGAGCACAACCGCGCAGGAAAGTCGGAAGACATCGCCGAAAGTTACGGATTCTCGAAACTCGTGCGGTTGGGCTTTCGCAAGGTTCACGTCAGCCCCACCGGCGTGGTCAAGGATGGCGGAAGGCGTGCCCGATGATCGGCAAGATCATCGACGTTTCCGGCACGCCACGCCGCCTGACCCTGCACCGGGGTTTCATGGTGGTGGCCGAGAACGACCATGAACTGGGCCGGGTGGCGCTGGACGATATCGCTGGACTGATCGTCGATTCCCACGGGTGCATGATCAGCACCCAAATCATGGCGGCCTTGGCCGATTCGGGAATTCCCGTTGTGATCTGTGGCAACCATCACACGCCGGCCGGCGTGTTCTGGCCGGTGGTGGCGCATCATGCCCAAACGGCGCGGATGGCTGGTCAACTTTCCGCTTCGAAGGCGCTGAACAATGCGATCTGGTGTCGGATCATACGTGAGAAGATTCGCCAGCAGGCTGCCTGTTTGGATCGCACGGGCTCGGATGGCGGAAAGTCGTTGCGGGCCTTGATCGCCAAGGTGCGTCCGAACGATCCCACGAACATCGAGGCGCAGGCGGCTGCCCGATATTGGCGGTTTCTATTTGGAGACGACTTTCGTCGTGAACGGAACGCGGACGGGATCAACGGAATGCTCAATTACGGGTACGGCGTGTTGAGGGCCGCCGTGGCTCGGGGGATCGTGGCAACCGGCCTGAACCACACCGTCGGCATTCATCACCGCAGCGGCGTCACCGTTGGTGCTCGTCGACGACATGCTGGAACCGTTCCGGCCAATGAGCGACGAAATCGTGTGGTGGATGGCGCATGAAGGCGCGCAGGAACTCGATGGCGCGGCCAAGCGGCGGCTGGCCGAAATCCTGTTCGATCAAGTGCGATGGTACGGTGTGGTGACGCCTTTGCAGAACGCGATCTACAACGCCGCTGAAAATTTGGCGGCGGCATATTCGAAGGAAGCGGTGTTTGGAGTCGCATACGATCTCGACCGCCGCCGCCCCCCGGCCCCGGAATGCTGAGCGGATATCGGATCATGTGGATGGTTGTTCTTTTCGATCTGCCGGTAGGAACATCGGAGGAACGGTACGCCGCAGCGAAATTTAGGAACTTCCTCCTTGACGAAGGTTTCCTGATGTCGCAGTTCAGCGTCTACGCGAAGCTCTTGCTGGGACGCGACAAAAGCGATGCCCTACTCGCCCGTGTCCGCAAAGCCCTTCCCGAGTACGGCAAGGTCCACATCATGTCGTTCACTGACAAGCAGTATTCCGGGATACTCACGTTTTATGGAACAAAACAGGACAACGCGCAAAAAACACCGAGTCAGTTCGAGATGTTCTAGCGTGGAGCCCCCCGCGAACCAGCATCGGAAGGCCGGTTTCGCGGGGATTTTCAGGGTCTTGATGGAAGTCGAGAATAGCCGATGGGGATCGGGGGGGCTACAGCAACGAAACGGATACGGTCGTATCAGTCGTCAAGAGAATAGCCGATGGGGATCGGGGGGGCTACAGCAACTCCGGTGAAGACGTAACCCGGCTGGATGAGAGAATAG
>JADFZP010000300.1 GCA_015232485.1 Alphaproteobacteria bacterium | reverse complement strand
CGCCGTCCAGCAGCAGCGTGGCGGCGGCGAGGCCCTTGCGGCCGCTGCGCAGCACGTTGGTGGCGCCGATATTGCCCGAGCCGATGGCGCGGATGTCGCCCAGCCCGGCCGCCTTGGTCAGCACCAGCCCGAACGGGATCGAGCCCAGCAGATAGCCGAGCGCGGCGGCGGCGGCGAGGATCAGGGGATTCATGGCCGCGAGAACACCGTGCGGCCGTCGATCAGCGTGCGCAGGATCCAGCCCTGCACCGGCCGGCCGTCGAAGGGCGAGTTCTTGGATTTCGAGCGGAACGAATCGGCGACCACCTTCCACGGGCGGTCGGGGTCGAACAGCACCAGATCGGCCGGCCCGCCCTTCTTCAGGCGTCCGGCGTCGGCAAGGCCCAGCAGGTCGGCGGGGCCGCTGGTCAGCTTGCGCATCACGTCAAGCAGCGGCAAGCCGCGGCTGTGGACCAGTTCGAGGGCGACCGGCAGCAGCGTCTCCAGCCCGATGCCGCCGGCGGCGGCCTGGGCGAAGGGCAGGCGCTTGGAATCGGCGTCCTGCGGCGCGTGGTCGCTGGCGATGGCGTCGATGGTGCCGTCGGCCAAGCCCTCGACCACGGCGCGGCGGTCGTGCTCGGTGCGCAAGGGGGGCGACAGCTTGGCGAAGGTGCGGTATTCGCCGACCGCCAATTCGTTGAGGGCGAAATAGGGCGGGGCGGTGTCGCAGGTCACCGACAGGCCCTTTTGTTTGGCGCGGCGGATCGCCTCGACGCCCTCGGCGGTGGCGACGTGGGCGGCGTGGTATCGCCCGCCGGTCAGCTCGACGAGACGCAGATCGCGTTCGAGCATCATCACCTCGACGGCGGCCGGGATGCCCGACAGGCCGAGACGGGTGGCCATCTCGCCCTCGTTCATGTCGCCCTCGGCGAGGCTGGGCTCTTCGGGGTGCTGGACGATCAGCGCGCCGAAGGTGGCGGCGTAGGACAGGGCGCGGCGCATCACCAGGGCGTTGCCGATGGCGCGGGTGCCGTCGGTGAAGGCCAGCGCGCCGGCCTCGGCCAGCATGCCCATCTCGGAAAGCTCTTTGCCTTCCAGCCGCTTGGTGGCGGCGGCGTAGGGGTAGACCTTGGCGAGGCCGATCTTGCGGGCGCGGCGGGCGACGAACTCGACGGCGGCCACGTCGTCGATGATCGGGTCGGTGTTGGGCAGGCAAACCATGGTGGTGACGCCGCCGGCCACGGCGGCCTCGCCGGCCGTCTTCAGGGTTTCCTTGTGCTCCTCGCCGGGCTCGCGAAGCTGGACGCGCATGTCGACCAGACCGGGCGCCAGGGCCCGGCCGTCGCAGTCCACCATCTCGACGCCCTCGGGCGCGCCGTGGGGGAAATCGCCGGGCGCGAAATCGGCGATCGTTTCGTTCTCGGTCAGCAACCAGCCGCGCGCGTCGAGGTTGGTCGCGGGATCGATCAGCCGCGCGTTGACGAAGGCGACCCGGCTGGGGTTACGCATGGGCATCGCGATCCCTCGCCAGATTGTCGACCATCACTTCCAGGCAGGCCATGCGCACCGCGACGCCCATCTCGACCTGTTCGCGGATCACGCTGCGCTCGTAGTCGTCGGCCAAGTCGGAGTCGATCTCGACGCCGCGGTTCATCGGGCCGGGATGCATGATCAGCGCGTCGGGCTTGGCCATCGCCAGCTTTTCGTAGTCCAGGCCGAAGAAGTGGAAATACTCGCGGATCGAGGGGATGAAGTTGCCCCGCATACGCTCGTTCTGGATGCGCAACATCATCACGATGTCGCAGTCTTTCAGGCCCGCGCGCATGTCGTGGAAGACCTCGACCCCCAGCCGCGCCGCCTGCGAGGGCAGCAGGGTGCGCGGCGCCACCACGCGCACCTGGGCGCCCATGATGTTCAGCAGATGGATGTTCGAGCGCGCCACCCGGCTGTGCAGCACGTCGCCGCAAATCGCCACCGTCAGCCCGGCCAGTCGGCCCTTGCGGCGGCGGATGGTCAGGGCGTCGAGCAGCGCCTGGGTGGGGTGCTCGTGGCTGCCGTCGCCGCCGTTGATCACGGCGCAGTTGACCTTTTTCGACAGAAGCTCGACGGCGCCGGAATCGGGGTGGCGCACCACCAGCACGTCGGCGTGCATGGCGTTCAGCGTCATGGCGGTGTCGATCAGGGTCTCGCCCTTCGAGACCGAGCTGGCCGAGACCTGCATGTTGATGACGTCGGCGCCCAGGCGCTTGCCGGCCAGCTCGAAGCTGGTGCGGGTGCGGGTCGAGCTTTCGAAGAACAGGTTGATCACCGTCCGCCCGCGCAGGGAGGACTTCTTCTTGTCCGCCGATCGATTCTGTTCGACATAGCCGTCGGACAAATCGAGCAGGAAGGAAATCTCGGTCGGCCCCAGGCCCTGGATGCCGAGCAGGTGGCGGTGCTGAAAAGACATGTCGCTCATGAGGACGGCACTATAGGCGGGAGGGGACGGACGGGCAAGCGGGGAGCCGCGCTTAAATCACCCCCGCCGCGCGCAAGGCGGCGATCTCGGCGGGCGCCAACCCGAATTCGTCCAGCACCTCGTCGGTGTGCTGGCCCAGCACGGGCGGGGCGCGGCGGTATTCGGGAGGCGTGCCCGACATGTTGATCGGGCTGGCGACCAGCGGCACCGGCTCGGCGGCCAGCGGGTGGGGCATCTCGATCCTCATGCCGCGCGCCCGCACCTGGGGGTCGGCGAAGGCTTCGGGAACCGTGTTGACGGGGCCGGCCGGCACGCCCAGCGCCTCCAGCCCGTTCAGCCAGTGGTGGCGGGAGTGGCGGGCCAGGATGGCGCGCAGCCTGGGAATCAGGTCCTCGCGATGGACCACCCGCGCCGAGTTGGTGGCGAAGCGCTGATCCTCGGCCAGTTCGGGGCATTCGGCGAATTGGCAAAAGCGGCGGAACTGGGCGTCGTTGCCCACCGCCAGGATCAGCCAGCCATCGGCGGCGGGGAACACCTCGTAGGGCACGATGTTGGGATGGGCGTTGCCGCGCCGCTTGGGGGCCTGACCCGAGATCAGGAAGTTCTCGGCCTCGGCGGTCATCCAGGCGAGCTGCGAGTCGAGCAAAGCGAGGTCGATGCGCTGGCCCTGGCCGGTGCGGTCGCGATGGCGCAACGCCGCCAGGATCGAGACGGCGGCGTACATGCCGGTCAGCAGATCGGCGTTGCCGATGCCCACCTTGACCGGGTCGCCGGACGGCTCGCCGGTCAGGCTCATCATGCCGCCCATGCCCTGGGCCAGGAAGTCGTAGCCGGCCCGCTGGGCGTAGGGGCCGGTCTGGCCGAATCCGGTGATCGAGCAATAGACCAGACGCGGGAACTCCGGCGCCAAGTGCTCGTAGCCCAGCCCGTGGCGGGCCAGATCGCCGACCTTGAAGTTCTCGATCAGCACGTCGCAGCCGGCCAACAGGCGGCGCAGCAGCGCCTGGCCCTCGGGCCGGGCGATGTCGATCGTGACCGAGCGCTTGTTGCGGTTGGCCGACAGGTAATAGGCGCTCTCGCCGCTGTCGGCGAGATAGGGCGGGCCCCATTTGCGGGTGTCGTCGCCGGCCCCCGGCCGCTCGATCTTGATCACGTCGGCGCCCAGGTCGCCAAGGATTTGGGTGCAACTCGGCCCCGCCAGGATGCGGGACAGGTCGAGAACGCGGAGTCCGTCAAGGGCGCCCATGGTCATCCGAACAGTACGAGGAACAATGGCAGGCTGCCCGCCGCGAGCAGGGTCTGCGCGGTGATGATATTGGCCATCAAGGGCGCGTCGCCACCCATCTGGCGGGCCAGGACATAGGCCGAGGCCGAGCAGGGCAGGGCGCAGTACAACACCGCCACGCCCACCGCCATGCCGTTCAGTCCCAGGTGAATCGCCAAACCGAAGGCCAGCAGCGGCAGCGCCACCAGCTTGACGCCGCTCGCCACCAGCACCGGCGCCCCGGTGCGGCGAAGCGCTCCGAGATCCAGCCCGGCTCCGACCGCCAGCAAGCCGATCGGCAGCGCCGCCGCGCCTAAGATCTTCAGCAGCGCCGCGACCGCCGAGGGCAGCCCCAGCCCCGAGAGGTTCAGCGCGATGCCCAACAGGCAGGCGTTGATCAGCGGGTTCTTGATCACCGGCCAGACCAGACCGCGCCATCCCGGCGCCTCGCCGGCCGCCCAGCGCACCATGCCCAGCACCGAGAGCAGGTTGACCAGCGGCACCACCACGGCGACGCAAATGGCGGTCATCGTCACGCCCGGCCCGTGCCACAGCGAGGCCGCCACCGCCAGCCCGACATAGGTGTTGGGCCGCATCGCGCCTTGCAGCACCGAGGTGAAGGCCGGCCCGCCGATCCCCAAGACGGGCTTCAGCGCGACCGAGAGCGCCGCCGCCCCGATGGTGGCCAGCGCGGCGGCGGCGGCCAATTCCAGCACCGGCAGCCCGGCCAGATCGGCCTGGGCGATGCTGCCGACCAGCAGGGCCGGGAAGGTGACATAATAGGTCAGCTTTTCGGCCGGCGCCCAGAAGCCGTCGTCGAGAAAGCGGCGCGCCCGCATCTGCTGGCCCAGCACGATGAGCAGAAACACCGGAACGATGGCGCCAAGAACGGTGAGCATGCGCCAAGGGGGTAGGCCATCACCGTCTTTCATGCAAGAGGGGACCGCGCTAGGATGCTGCACCATGCGCAATCCCATCCCGCTCGTCCTGGCATTTTTGGCGCTGGCTTCGCCGGCCGGGGCGCGCGCCGTCGAGGAGTTCAGCCCGCCGGCCGGCTGGCGGC
>JADFZP010000299.1 GCA_015232485.1 Alphaproteobacteria bacterium | reverse complement strand
GGTTCGCCCGCCTCGCGTTCGCGGAAGCCGAAGAACGCGAAGCTGCGGGCGATGTGGTCGGGCAGCGGCGCGATGATGCGCAGGGTGCCGCCGGTGGGGTGCGGCATCAGGATGGCGCGGGCGTGGAGGTGCATCTTGCGGCTGACCCCCTCGCCGGCCAGGAAGGCGTCCTTGCCGCCATATTTGCCGTCGCCCAGGATTGGCGTTTCCAGCAGCGCGCAATGGGCGCGCAGTTGATGGGTGCGGCCGGTGCGCGGCTCCATCTCCAGCCAAGCGGCCTTGCGCACGTCTTCGACCACCCGGTACCAGGTGACGGCGCGCTTGCCCTCGTCGAGATCGATCGCCATCTTCTCGCCGGCCCGGCCGGGCAGCTTGGCGAGCGCCGCGTCGATGCGGCCCATGCGCGGCTTGGGAACCCCCACCACCAGCGCCCAATACAGCTTGCGGGCGGCGCGGCTTTTGAAGGCGGCGGCCAGCTTGGCGGCCGCTTGCGCGGTGCGGCCCAGCAGCAAGAGGCCGCTGGTGTCCTTGTCCAGGCGATGGACCAGACGGGGACGGTCGGGCAGATCGAAGCGCAGCGCGTCGAGCATCGCGTCGATGTGGTGGTCGGCCATGCCGGTGCCGCCCTGCACCGCCAGCCCGGCCGGCTTGTTGATGGCGATGACGTGCTCGTCGCGGTACAGCACCGTGTCGCGCAGCAGCTTGGCCTCGTGCTCGGAGATCTCGCGCGGCTCGAAGGCCAGCGGATGATCGGGCGCCTCGCGCAGCGGCGGCACGCGAACCTGCTGGCCGGGTTCCAGCCGCTGGTTGGCCTTGGCGCGCTTGCCGTCGACCCGCACTTGGCCGGTGCGCAGCAACTTCTCCAAGGGGCCATGGCCGAGCGCCGGGAAATGGCGCTTGAACCAGCGGTCCAGCCGCGTCTCGGCCTCTTCCTGCGAAACCGTCAGGATTTCAACGCTCATCCCATCACCTGCCGTATCACGCCGAGACCAAGGAACAATCCGCCCACCGAAGCCACCACCGACGCCACCGCGTAGCCGGCGGCCAGCCCGTGCTGCCCGCGCCCGATCAAGGTGGCGACGTCGAGCGAAAACGTCGAGAAGGTGGTGAAGCCGCCCAGCACGCCCACCGTCAGCAGGGCACGAACCTCCTGGCTGGTCGACCAGACCAGGGCCATCACCTCGACCAACACGCCCATCACGAACGAGCCGAGCACGTTGACCGCCAACGTCCCCCAGGGAAAGTCGGTGCCGAGATGGGCGCCGATGCGGGCCATCGTCAAGTGGCGCAACACCGAACCGGCGGCGCCCCCGGCCGCGACGGCGGCGATGACTTTCAAACTCATGGTGGGGCGACCTCATCTTTCCCCTTTCGCTTAACCCTTTTCCCTGGGAAGCTCAAGACATGCGAGAGTTCGACCCCAATGCCCTGGCCAGCTTGGCCGAACGCTACGGCAAAGCCCTGTCGCGCCGACCCATCCTGATCGACGAGGTGGCCGCCATCATGCCCGACCTGTGCGCCCTGCTGGGCGACGCGTTCGGCCGGGTCACGCTGCGCGGCCCGTTTCGCGGCCTGGACGTGGGCACGATGGAAAACTTCGCGTCCTTTCTGCTGGGCGCTTACGAACTCGAACTGCACGAATGGTTCGAGGCGTTGATCGCGGCCAACCCGCGACGCGTCGTCAATGTCGGCTGCGGCGAAGGGGTTTACGCCGCCGGCTTCGCGTCGCGCCTGCCCGAGGCCGAAATCATCGGCTTCGACCAGGTGCCCGCCAAATTGGACTCCGCCGCCCGCCTGCTGCGCGCAAACGGGCTGAGCGGGCGGGTCGATCTGCGCCTCGGCGCCAATCCGGCCCAGTTCGCGGCGGCCCTGTCGCCCGGCTGCGTCGTGCTGATGGATTGCGAGGGCGCCGAATATCTGCTGCTCGACCCCAGCCGAGTCCCCGCGCTGCGCGCCTGCACCATCCTGGTCGAGGCGCACGACTTCATCGTGCCGGGCGTGAGCGACCTGCTGCTCAAGCGTTTCTGCCGCAGTCACGCCATCCAGCGGACATCCAACGTGCCCCGCGATCCGCGCCGCTACCCGGAACTAGCCGGCATGCAGCCCGCGCTGGGCCATCTGGCGCTTAACGAGTTCCGTCCCGCCATGGAGTGGTTTCTGCTCGAGCCGCTTTGATCAAAGGGGTTTCGCGCGCCTGAGCTTGTCCCAATAGTTGAGACGTTTGCGCACCTCGCGCTCGAAGCCGCGCTCGGGCGGGTCGTAGAAGCGCCGTCGCTCCATGTCGTCGGGAAAGCAGTTCTGGCCGGAAAAGCCCTCGGCGGTGTCGTGGTCATAGACATAGCCGGCGCCGTAGCCGAGATCCTTCATCATGCGGGTGGGCGCGTTGAGGATGCGCATGGGCGGCGCCAGGCTGCCGGTCTCCTTGGCCGCCTTCATCGCCGCCTTGAACGCGGTGTAGGCGGCGTTCGATTTGGGCGCGGTGCCCAGGAAGATGACCAGTTGGGCCAGGGCCAACTCGCCCTCGGGGCTGCCCAGGCGTTCGTAGACGTCCCAGGCGGCCAGGGCCTGCACCACGGCTTGCGGCTCGGCGAGGCCGATATCCTCGACGGCGAAGCGGGTCAGGCGCCGCGCCACGTAAAGCGGGTCCTCGCCGCCGGTCAGCATGCGGGCCAGCCAGTACAGCGCCGCGTCGGTGTCCGACGACCGCAAGGACTTGTGCAGCGCGCTCATCAGATTGTAATGGCTTTCCTGCGCCTTGTCGTAGATCGGGGCGCGGCGTTGCACCGCCTCGGCGAGGCCGCGGGGATCGAGCGGCGCGGCGGGCGCCAGCGCGAACAGCGTCTCGGCCATGTTGAGGATGTAGCGGCCATCGCCGTCGGCCATGGCGCGCAAGGCGGCGCGGGCGTCGGGGTCGACCGGCAGCGTCTGGCCGGTCTCGGCCTCGGCGCGGGCCAGCAGCAAGTCGAGCGCCGCGTCGTCGAGGCGGCGCAGCACCAACACCTGGGTGCGCGACAGCAGGGCGGCGTTCAGTTCGAAGGACGGATTTTCGGTGGTGGCGCCGACCAGCACCACCGTTCCGTCCTCGACATAGGGCAGGAAGGCGTCCTGCTGGGCGCGGTTGAAGCGGTGGATCTCGTCGACGAACAGCAGCGTGCCGCGCCCGTCGCGGCGGCGCGACCGGGCCGCCTCGAACACCTTGCGCAGTTCGGCGACGCCCGAAAACACCGCCGACAGCGGTTCGAACTCCAGGTCGGTGTGCTCGGCCAGCAGCCGCGCGATGGTCGTCTTGCCGCAGCCCGGCGGTCCCCACAGGATGGTCGAGACCAGCCGGCCGCCGCGCAGCATGCGCGCCAACGGGCCCTCGCCCCGCAACAGGTGATCCTGGCCGACCACCTCGTCCAGGCCCTTCGGCCGCAGGCGGTCGGCGAGCGGGCGCGGCGCCTGCGACTCGAACAGCGTGCTCAACCCTCGACCATCAGGCTCAAGACCTCGTCGTCGCGGCGGATGGTGATCTTCCAACTGGCGCCGGTCCTCACCAGCCGCGTCAGGTCGCCCACCGTGGCGACCGGCCTGTCGTTGATCCTGAGCACGATGTCGCCCGGCTTCAAGCCCAGCCGCTGCGCCACCGAACGGCGTTCCAGGGTCAAGATGACCACCCCGCCGTCCAGCGCGCCGCCGATGCCCAGTTCCTCGGCCAGCGCCGGGTTGAGATTGGCGATGGTGGCGCCGGTGAAGGGGGTCTTGCCGCCGATCGCGGTCTCTTCGCGCGGCGGCGTCTCGGCCGGCGGCACAAGCCGGACGGCCAAGCGGAGCGGTCGGCCTTTGCGCATCACGG
This sequence comes from Alphaproteobacteria bacterium, assembly GCA_015232485.1. Lineage (GTDB taxonomy): Bacteria > Pseudomonadota > Alphaproteobacteria > Rhodospirillales > Magnetospirillaceae > JADFZP01. The sequence continues at coordinate 940 of JADFZP010000299.1, read as the reverse complement.
ACAGTTCCGCCGTGCCGCCGACCGGCAGGGTGGCGATGCGAAAGCGCAGCGATTCGCCGTCATCGACCTCGCGGCCATTGACCGCCACCACCACGTCGCCGACCTGCACGCCGGCTTGCTCGGCGGGGCCGGCCTTGTGCAGCCCGTTGATCAGCACGCCCATTGGCCGCGCCAGCCCGAGCGCCCCGGCCATGTCGGCCGTCACCGCCTGCCCACCCGCGCCCAGCCACGGCCGCACCGCCTTGCCGCCCTGCAGGATGCCGGCCAGCACGGCGCGCACCATGGTCGCCGGAATCGCGAAGCCGATGCCGTTCGAGCCGCCGTCCTTCGAGAAGATCGCGGTGTTGATGCCGATCAGGCGGCCCTCGACATCGATCAGGGCGCCGCCCGAATTGCCGGGATTGATCGCCGCGTCGGTCTGGATGAACGAGCCGAGATCGCTGATCCCCGTGCTGGTGCGGGCCACCGCCGAGACGATGCCGCTGGTCACCGTCTGGCCGACCCCGAACGGATTGCCGATCGCCAGCACCAGGTCGCCGACCTCCAACTGGTCGGAATCGCCCAGCGGCAGGACCGGCAGGCGCTCGCCGCGCGGATCGATGCGCAGCACCGCGAGATCGGTGCGCTCGTCGGCGCCGACCACCGAGGCGTCGAACTCGCGTCGATCGGCCAGCACCACGGTGATCGCGTCGGAATCCTTGATGACGTGATGATTGGTGACGATCATCCCCTCGGCCCCCACCACGACTCCCGAGCCGAGTGACCGCTGGATGCGCTCCTGCGGTCCCGAGCCCAGCCGGTCGCCGAAGAAGTGGCGGAAGAAGGGGTCGTTGAGCAGCGGCGACGCGGCGGAGCGCACCACCTTGCGGGTATAGACGTTGACCACGGCCGGCGCCGTCGCCTTGACCACCGGCGCGAAGCTCATCCGCACCTGCTCGCG
>JADFZP010000298.1 GCA_015232485.1 Alphaproteobacteria bacterium | reverse complement strand
TCAGCGCCCTGGGCGGCTGAGCAGAAACAGCGCCTGGGCGCCGAGCAGATTGGCCAGCGCGCCGCGGCCGTCGAAGGCTTGCAGGCGCCCCTCGCCATCCAGCGAGAGCCCCTTCTCGATGGTGATGCCCAACTCGTCGCACAGGGCGACGAAGTCCTTGATCGTGCAGAGATGGATGTTGGGCGTGTCGTACCAATGGTTCGCCAGGGTGCGGGTCACCGGCATCCGGCCGCGCAGGGCCAGGCCGACGCGGATCGGCCAATGGCCGAAATTGGGGAACGACACCACGCCGCGCCGGCCGATGCGCAGCATGTGGTCGAGCACCCGGCGCGGCTCGCGCATCGCCTGAAGCGTCTGGCTGAGGATGACGTAGTCGAACGCCCCCGAGGGGTAATCCTTGAGATCGGTGTCGGCGTCGCCCTGGATCACCGACAGCCCGTGACTGACCGCGTTGGACACGCCGGCCATCGACAATTCGATGCCCCGGCCGTCGACATTGCGCGTGTGATACAGGTAATCGAGCAACATGCCGTCGCCGCAACCGACGTCGAGCACCCGCGAATCGACCTCGATCATCTCGGCGATCCATTTGAGGTCGACACGGATCGAATGCCCGTTGACGCGCCTGGGCCTGCTCACTGTTCGCCTCGCCTGGGCAGGCCGCGATGCTCGGCCGCCCCTTCGAGGAAGCCGTTCAGCGTGGCGTGGAATTCCGGCTCGTCGAGCAGGAAGGCGTCGTGGCCCTTGTCCGAGACGACCTCGACGAAGCTGACATTGGCGGCGACCGCGTTCAGCGCGTGCACGATGGCGCGGCTTTCCTGGGTGGGGAACAGCCAGTCGCTGGAGAAGCTGATCACGCAGAACCGCACCGGGGTGCCCTTGAAGGCGTTGGCCAGCACCCCGCCATGCGCGGCGGCCAGATCGAAATAATCCATGGCGCGCGTGATGTAGAGGTAGCTGTTGGCGTCGAACCGGTCGACAAAGGTCGATCCCTGGTGGCGCAGATAGCTTTCCACCTGGAATTCGGCGTCGAATCCGTAGGTGAAGGTCGGCCGGTCCTGCAAATTGCGCCCGAATTTGCGGTGCAGCGCCGCTTCCGACAGATAGGTGATGTGCGCCGCCATGCGCGCCACGGCCAAGCCGCGATGCGGCTTCTTGCCCTCGGCCCAATACTGGCCGCCGCACCAGTCGGGATCGTTCAGGATGGCTTGGCGGCCGACCTCGTTGAAGGCGATGTTTTGCGCCGAGTGGCGCGCCGCCGCCGCGATCGGCACGGCCGAGAACACGCGCTCGGGGTAGCTCGCCGCCCATTCCAGCACCTGGAAGCCGCCCATCGAACCGCCCAGGACGCAGAACAGTTGCTCGATGCCCAGATGGTCGAGCAGGCGGGCCTGGGCGCGGACCATGTCGCCGATCGTGATGACCGGAAAGCTGAGGCCCCACGGCCGGCCGGTGGCGGGGTCGATGTCCACGGGCCCCGTCGAGCCCATGCAGCCGCCCAGCACGTTGGCGCAGATCAGGAAATACCGCTCGGTGTCGAGCACCCGGCCGGGGCCGACGATCTCGCTCCACCAGCCCGGCTTGCCGGTCACCGGATGGGGATCGGCGACGTATTGGTCGCCGGTCAGCGCGTGGCAGACCAGGATCGCGTTCGATCGCTCGTCATTGAGCCGCCCATAGGTCTGGTAGGCGATCCGGAAGGGTCCGAGATCGACGCCGCAATCAAGCCGGAGGGGCGGTTCGGGCCCCAATTCCACCACGTGCCCCGGCATGGAGGCCGCGGGCCGGTGCGCTCGCAACGATTCGTTCATGACGAACGTCGACCCTTCATGCAACCAGGGAAGACGATAGCTATGGCCCGTCTTCTTCCGTGTCAACGTTTTCTTTGATTTTGGCCGGGCGGGGGACTAAACCTTAGGCGGCCTTGGACCGAAAGTGGCGTCAAACAAAGATGAGCACCGAGTCGCTGGAAGATCTGCGGCGAGAGATCGACCGCATCGACGATGCGCTGCATGACCTGGTCATGCAACGCGCGCAGGTGGTTGAACGAATCGGCGTCCTGAAGGGTGGGGTCCAGGTTCTGCGACCCGGCCGCGAGGCGGAAATCCTGCGCCGGCTGGTGTCGCGCCATCAGGGCCGCTTCCCGCGCGCCGTGCTGGTCCGCCTGTGGCGCGAGATGATGGGCGCCCTGGTGGCCCTGCAAAGCCCCTTCCCGGTGGCCGTGTTCATGCCCGAGCGCGGCGCCGGCTATCTGGAACTGGCGCGCGACCAGTACGGCGCCTATGCGGCGACCACCCCCTATCGCTCGGTCGGCCAAGTGGTGCGCGCCGTGGCCGACGGAGTCGCGGCGGTCGGCATCGTGCCGGTGCCCGACCGCGAGGGCGCCGAGAATTGGTGGCTGGGCCTGACCAGCGACAATCCCGACACCCCGCGCATCGTCGCCCGCCTGCCCTTCGCCGGCCCCGGTCCCGGTCGCGGCGACGGCGCCGAGGCGTTGGCGATCGGCCGACTGCCGCACGACGCCACCGGCTACGACCGCTCGTGGATCGCCGTCGAGACCGACCCCGACATCAGCCGCGCCCGGCTGAAGCAGTTCCTGGGCGCCGCCGGACTCGAGCCCAGCCTGTTCGCCGCCACCCACCGCGCCGACGACGCCTGGATGCATCTGGTCGAGATCCTGGGCTGGGTCGCCCCCGACGACCGCCGCATGGGCCGGCTGGTCGAGAAAAGCCAGCCGATCCGGCGCAGCGTCGTGCTGGGCGGCTACGCGGTGCCCTTCACGGCCGAGGACTTGGCCGACTGACGTACTTGCCAAAGGAAAACCCTTGATGAGCGTACCCACCCCGCGCCCCGGGATCATGGAGATCACCCCCTATGTCGGCGGCGAATCGGCGCTGGCCGGGCTTGAGCGCGTGATGAAGCTGTCCTCGAACGAGGGCGCCCTGGGCCCCAGCCCGCGCGCCGTCGAGGCGTATCGTTCGGTGGGCGCCGAGATCCATCGCTACCCGGACGGCGGCGCCCATCGCCTGCGCCGCGCCCTGGCCGCCCGCTACGGCCTGGACGCCGACCGCATCGTGTGCGGCGCCGGCTCGGACGAGTTGATCGGCCTGTTGTGCCGCGCCTATGCCGGGGTGGGCGACGAGGTGCTGTACAGCCGCCACGGCTTCCTGATGTACCCGATCGCGGCGCGCACCGCCGACGCGACGCCGGTGGCGGCCGACGAGACCGACCTGACCGCCAATGTCGATGCGCTGCTGGCCAAGGTGACGCCGCGCACCCGCATCTGCTTCGTCGCCAATCCCAATAATCCGACCGGCACCTATCTGACCGCCGACGAGATGAAGCGGCTGCGCGACGGCCTGCCCGCCCATGTGCTGCTGGTGATCGACGCGGCCTATGCCGAATACGTCACCCGCAACGACTACGAGCCGGGCGTCGAACTGGTCGAGGCCGGCTCGAACACCGTGATGACGCGGACCTTCTCGAAGATCCACGCGCTGGGCGGCTTGCGGCTGGGTTGGGCCTATTGCCCGGCCAATGTCGCCGACGTGCTGAACCGGGTGCGCAACCCCTTCAACGTGTCGTCGGCCGCGCTGGCCGCCGGTCTGGCCGCCATCGAGGACACCGCCTTCACCGAGCTGTCGCGCGCCCACAACGAATACTGGCTGCCCTGGCTGTCCGAGCGCGTCGCCGCGCTGGGCTTGACCGTGGTGCCCAGCGTGGGCAACTTCATCCTGGTGCGCTTCCCCACCACGGCGGGGCGCGACGCCAAGGCGGCCGACGCCTTCCTGCGGGCGCGCGGCATCATCGTTCGCGGCATGGGCGGCTATGGCCTGCCCGACAGCCTGCGCATCACCGTCGGGCGCGAAGACGAGAACCTCGCGGTGGTTCAGGCGCTGGCGGAGTTCCTGGGAGTCTGACATGGCCGAGCCGATGTTCGAACGGGCAGCCTTCATCGGCATCGGGCTGATCGGCTCGTCGCTGGCCCGCCTGATGAAGCGCGATGGACTGGCCCGCCACGTCGTGGCCGTGGCGCGCAACGAGAAGACCCGCGCCACGGCGCTGGAACTGGGCGTGGTCGACGAGGCCACCGCCGACATCGCCCACGCGGTTCGGGGCGCGGACCTCGTGATGGTCTGCACCCCCATCGGCGCCTATGCCGATGTCGCGGCTTCGTTCGGCCCGCATCTGGCCAAGGGCTGCGTCGTCAGCGATGTCGGCTCGGTCAAGCAGGCGGTGCTGCGCGATCTTGGCCCGCATCTGCCCGACGGCGTGCATCTGGTGCCCGGCCATCCGGTCGCCGGCACCGAGCATTCCGGCCCCGAATCGGGCTTCGCCGAATTGTTCGAGGGCCGCTGGTGCATCCTGACCCCGCCGCCCGGCACCGATCCGGCGGCGGTCGAGAAAATCGCCGAATTGTGGCGCCGGGCCGGCAGCAACGTCGAAATGATGGACGCCCATCATCACGACAAGGTGCTGGCGATCACCTCGCATCTGCCGCATCTGATCGCCTACACGATCGTCGGCACCGCCACCGACGTCGAGACCGCCTTGCGCCAAGAGGTCATCAAGTTCTCGGCCGGCGGCTTCCGCGACTTCACCCGCATCGCCGCCTCGGACCCGGTGATGTGGCGCGACATCTTCCTGAACAACCGCGAGGCGGTGCTGGAGATGCTGCAACGCTTCTCGGAAGACCTGACCGCCCTGCAACGCTCGATCCGCTGGGGCGAGGGCGAGAAGCTGGAAGACCTGTTCAGCCGCACCCGCGCCATCCGCCGCAGCATCATCGACGCCAAGCAGGCGTGA
>JADFZP010000297.1 GCA_015232485.1 Alphaproteobacteria bacterium | reverse complement strand
GGCAGACGATGAACAGATCAAGCGTGTTGTCGGCGAGCGCCATCACGTCGAAATCAGACCGCGAGACGTGTTCGCGCAGTTCCGGGTATTGCAACCACTTGAGCCCATTTTGGGCCGTCGAAAAGAACGAACCACGCTCTTTCATGTCCACGCCGAGCATGAGATCGGCGGCGGCCTTGGGCAGGCCGAAGCCGACATCTGGTGCGGCCTGCATCGCCGCGAACAGCGCGTCTTGAGCATCGCGAGGCGCCAACAGCAGATCGCGGACGCGGCCGAAATTGCGCGTTGGCCCCGGCTCTGTCGCGCAGACCCAGGCGACCACGCCAGAAATCAGGGTCCGCGCGCCCTCTCCGAAATGCTTGCCCCCGTCGCTGGCATTTTCGCCCGGCGGCGGCACGAGCGCGTGCAGCAAGACGGAGATGTCTTGGACCATGCCGGTGTCGCCGCGCACGAAATCCAGGGGGTTGTAGTGGAGAGTTTCGACCCCCTGCATTTCAAGCTCGGGATGCTGAGCGGCGAGCCGCGCGACGACGCCGAAGGGGTCGAGCAACGCGACTTGGCGACCGGGCGGCAGCGCCCGGCGCCGCCGCCCGGTGATCGAGAAAGCCTCCGCCTTCGGGTCGATGACCACCACGGGGCCGGCGCAGCCGTCGCCACCCGGAGCGAGCAGGTTTGTGACGATCTGCGAGGCGCCTTTGCCCGAGCGGGTCGGGGCGATGACCAGCGCGTGAGCCTCAAGATTGTATCGAATCAATTTCCCGCCGCCCGGTTTATCCTGGCCGAGGATCATGCCGCCGCTCTTGCCCAGCAGCGCGATTTTCTGCGCGTCGAGCCATTCAGCAGCGCCGTGAAAGCCGCTTTTCGCCCGCTTGGTGTTGAGGCCGCCGCCGAGGTTGAGGATAGCCAGCGCGCCGGGAAACACCGCGAGCAGCGACAGCATGCCGACAGCGAACGTGATCGCTACAGCGAGCACGCGCGCGTCTGACAACCCGACGATGATGTCATAAGCAGGGCGCCCCTCCTTCGCGGCTTGGATCGCCCATTGCCCGATCAGGAAAAGGTCTTTTCCAGACCACCACAGCGCGACCGCCACCCCCACGAGGAACGGCCAGCGCGACCCGGAATTGACCATGAGGAACACGCCGCCCACGGCCATCAAGACCAGGGGCGACGCCTTTTCCATCGCCGGGTGCCACGACGGCGGCAGCCCGTCGAGCAGCCAGGAATAGGCGAACGCCCAGGCGACAAAAGGAATCGCGAGCGCGAACAATCCCCAAATCAAACCGCGTTTCATTTGCGGCGTCTCCCCTTGTCGCGCGAGTGCCTTAGCCGACCGTCTCGACTTCACCCGGCGAAGGCGGCGGCGGTGCCGCCGCCTTCGCCGCCTTCGGCTTGCGCCCGCGCTTGGGCGGCTGAACGGCGCCGCCGCTGGAGGCCCAGGCTTGCAACTTCACCTGATCGCTTGTGCGGAGCGCCGTCGCGATGTCGGCGAACGCGCCAAACAGAATATCGTCGGCGATCGCCAAGACGCCCGCCTTTTCGGCAAGATCGCCAACCGCCTTCTTGCGGTCGGCGATCAGCCCCAGGCGCTTCGCTTCGAGCTTGGCCCGCTCCGCGTCCAGATCGGCGAGGGCTTTGGTCAGGTCGGCCATGAATGCCTCCGATTGAGAGTTGTCAAGGGGGCATTCTACCGCGTTGTAGCTCTTTAGAAAAGGACGGCTTCGCCACAGGAAGTACGGGAATTTTGAAAGGCGCACATTCTGTCACTTGACGGTTTACCCCCGATGGGGTATCCCGTCCAGTGACGCAAAGAGGCCCTGCCGGCGGCTGTTGAGAATGGATCGCAACCACGAGCTTTCGCACCGAAACAGCTTCATCTCGCGGAATTCGCGGGGTGGCGTCGTTGCGAGCGCGGCCTATCTCGCGAGGGAAGGGCGCACGGAATTTGATCCCGAGACGGGCGAGGCGTTTAAACGCTTCGACTACAGCGGCGTTTCGCATCATGCAGCCTACGCGGCCCGCCGCGAGGCGTTTGGCGGCCATGATGATTTGGCATTCGTCGAGGTGCGCTTGCCGCCCGGCGCGCCAGCCTGGGCGCGCGACGGGCAGCGGCTGTGGAACGCGCTGGAAGCGCAAGAAAATGCTTGGGCCGACCGCTATTACCGCCGCCGCCCCGAGCTTGCGGAGAAACACAAGTCAACTGCACGGCTCGCCATGAAAGGCCATATCTCGCTCGCTCGCGGTCTCGATCGCGAAGCGGCGATCGAGGCGGCGCGAGAAATTATCGACCGGAAATTCGTCGCGCGCGGGCAGGCCGTTGAGTGGGCTTTGCATTGGAAGGAGGGTCAGCCACACCTTCACTATGTCGCGAGCGCGCGCGTCATGACCGACGAAGGATTCGGCAAACAGGCGCGCTGGACCGCAGCAAATGGCCGCGAATACGCGGTCGTGCATTTGCCCAAAGCTGCGCTTGGCGAGTGGGCAAAGGAGACGCGCGAGATCGCCGCCGAGGCGCAAAATAGGATGCTGGCCGAGCGCGGAATTTCCCGCCGGGTCGAGCATCTTTCGTTCGCGGCGCGCGGCCTCGACGTGTTGCCGGGCGTGCATGCCGGGCCGGGCAAGGAGCGAGCAGCGGCCGAAACCATCAACACCGAGCGGCGTTCGGAGAACGCGCGTCGGGCAGTTGAGAAGCCGGCGGAATTTGTCCGCTCGATCTTCGCGAACGACGCCGTTCTGTCCGAGGCCGCGATCAAGAATTCGATCTTTCAGCGGGTCGAAGGCGACGAGATCGAATTCGAGGCGGCATGGCGAGCGATCCAGCCGGAAATTGTTGGCCTTGGCGACGATGTGAGCGGGCGCGCGGTCTTCACATCCCACGAATATCAGGACGCCGAGGCCGAACTTTTGCGCCACGGAGCGGCGTTGACGAGCCGCCGCAGCCCGGCCGTTTCCGGGCTTGCTGACGCGATTGCCTCCTATGAGGTAGAGCGCGGCTTTGCGCTCAATACCGAACAGCGAAACGCCCTTCGGCATGTCGTTGGCGAAGGTGACATGGCCCTCGTGGTCGGGCGAGCCGGCACGGGAAAAACCACAATCATGGAGGTGGCACGCCACGCATGGCAGGCGGATGGACGCCGCGTGCGCGGGTTTGCGACCGCTGCCATTGCGGCCGACAATCTGCAACGGGAAGCCGGGATCGAGAGCACGACGATCGCGAAGTTCTTGCACAATTACCGGCGTGTTGAGGAGGCGCGGGCCGTGCTTGCCGACGCGAGCGCGGGGCGTGGAGCGCGGCGCCGTGCCCGCTTTACAGTTGACGCGCTGGCGTCCGAGTTGACCCGTAGTGGCGACGTGCTGGTGATCGACGAGGCCGGGATGATCGGCACGCGCGAATTGCGCGACGTGCTGGCGCGGGCCGAAGCCGCCGGGGCGAAAGTGGTCATGATCGGCGACCACGAACAGCTTTCGTCGGTGTCCGCCGGGCAGGCGTTTCGAGCGTTGCACGAACAGCACGGCGCCGCCGTGCTGGCGGACATTCGCCGCCAGCGTGAGGCCGGCGACCGGGCCGCTTCGATCGCGCTGACAGAGGGGCGCGTTGCCGAGGCCCTGGAGCATTACCGTTCAAAAGGCGCTGTCCGATTCGCCGACACGCGCGCCGAAGCGCAAAGGCAGATGGTGGCGGCTTACCTCGCCGCGCGCGACGTGCATGGCGCGGCGAAGGTGACGATGACGGCCGTCCGCAACGCCGACGTGATCGACCTCAACGCCGCCGTCCGCGGCGAGTTGCGCGAGCGGGGAGAATTGGGGGTGGAAGCGGAGATCGCTGGCCGCAGTCTCGCTGTTGATGACGAGATCGTGTTTCTGGAAAACACACGGTCGGTCGGAGTGATGAACGGGACGCGCGCGCGCGTGACCGCGATCGTCCGTGACGACGACGGAGAGGCGGTCGGGTTCACGGCGCGGAAGCGCGATGGCCGAGTCGTAGTCATTGACTATCGCACCGACAAAACCGCGCCGTGGGCGCACGGATACGCGACGACTGTGCACAAGGCCCAAGGCCAAACCGTCGAGTGGGCGGGGCATTACGCCGCCGCCGAAAGCCGTTCGGCCGCGCTGGTGGCGTTGACGCGACATCGCGGCGAGGCAGTGATTTTCGCCGATCGCGAGACCTATGCCGCCGACTTCGCCGACCTTGCCCGCGAGGTGAGCCGCGACCGCCGCCAGGAGCTTGCCGCAGACTACTCCGTGTCGCCCAACCGCGAGCCGGCACGCGAGCGCGTGACCCGGTATTTGGAAGTGTGCCGGGGGTACGCCGCGACGATGGCCGAGGCGGGCGAAGTCGCCGATCGGGCGGGCGAATCGATCTTCAACACGGAGAAATGGGAGCACGCGCGCGAGCTGGCCGCCGAACGGCGGTCTCTCGCTTGTGAACTGGCAGCCAAGTGGGATGACCACCGCACATTCGCGCGGCAAGCTGGCGTGCGGCGGACGGACATTGAGCAGATCGCCGACCCAAGCCGCCGGGTCTATGCGGAAGTCGAAATCGAGGCTCGAGCGCGAGTTCGCGAATTCGCGCCTCTGGCCGCCGAGGCTCGCGACCGCTGGAACCAGATCAAAGCCACCCACCCAGGGGCCGCGTCTCGCGAGCACCCCCGGTTCGCCGAATATGACGACGTGCGGCAGCGTCGTGACGCCGCCGCCGTGCCGATCGCGGCCGATCGGCGCCTGCACGCGCAGTTCGCGCGGGACGCCGGCATCACCTGGACCTCGATCCAGTCGCAAGCCGCCGCGCATGTCGAGCGGCAGGCCGAGGCCGAGTGCGTGGCCGCCGCC
>JADFZP010000296.1:4438-4845 GCA_015232485.1 Alphaproteobacteria bacterium | reverse complement strand
GGGCCGGGGGACGGCGATGCTTTTCTGTTCCGTCACGGGCGGGCTCCTCTTCAGTCCTCTACCACTTTCGGCAAAGGTATCATCGCCGCATGTGGTCCCGACCCGCTCTTTGCGCAAGGGAGGGATCAGTTCAGGCGGACGGTCTCGTAGGGGCTGTCCAGCGAGAACGCCGGAATGCCGATGTCGAAGCGCTCGCCGCCCTCGCCCTCCATCTGGTAGGTGCCGACCATGATGCCCGATGGCGTGGGCAGCGGCGTTCCCGAGGTGTACTCGTAGGAATCGCCCGGCTGCAGGACGGGCTGCTCGCCCACCACGCCAGCGCCCTGGACCTCCTGGACCCGGCCGAAGGCGTCGGTGATGCGCCACTTGCGGCGCAGCAACTGCACGGTGTCGCCGCCCCCGTTCTC
>JADFZP010000296.1:0-4348 GCA_015232485.1 Alphaproteobacteria bacterium | reverse complement strand
CAGCGGGCCAAGGGCAAGGCGCCCGTCCTGTAGCCGCCTTGCGGCACTGGCCCACTGCGCCTTCACGATAGGATTCATTTTATCCCCGGCTTGCCCGTTGTCCAGAAGCGCCCGATGATCGGCGGCGCCTACCTCTCCTGCTCCTGATGCCACGCCAGCCGCAAAGCGCCTTCGCGCGAGGCGGGACGCCAGGACTCACCCGCCCAATGCCCCACGGCCTGCATGGTGACCAGCACGACCAGGGAGGCCAGAAAAATTGTTCTGCGCATCTCGTCGTCCCCCTCGTTCGGAATATCCCAAGCGAGGGAGAGCATCAGGTCTCAACATGGCACCGATGTGTAAAGATTCGGGCGAAAGAGGGGCAACAAAAAAAACACCCCTCCCCCACAAGGGGGAAGGGGTGCCACTTTCGGTCCGCCGAAGCGGCTTGCGCACATCACCGGATGTTGATGACCGCGCGGCGGTTCTGGGCCTCGGGCGTGCCGTCCTTGGTCGGGACCAGCAGATCGCTCTCACCCTTGCCGATGATCTCGATGCGGTCGACGCCCAGGCCCTGGTGGACCAGCAAGGCCCGCACGGCGTTGGCGCGCTGCACCGAAAGGCGCTGGTTGTAGGCCGGCGAGCCGACGGTGTCGGCGTGGCCGGTGATCAACAGTTGGACGGGCGCCTTGCCCTTGGCCCGCTGGGCCGCCTCGGAGATGATCGCCGCGGCCGCCGGGGTGATCTTGGTGCTGTTGAAATCGAAGAACACCTGGAACTTCGCGGCGGTCGGAGCGGGCGGCTTCATGGCCGCCTTGATGGCTTCGATCGCGGTGTAGAAGTCTTTGCGGCAGGCGGCGATGTGGTCGGTCTGCCAGCCTTCCTCAAGCTGTTCGACCCAGCAGTCGAACTTCACCTGGGCGGTGGCCGACAGGGCCGGCACCTTGGCGGTGGCGGTCTGCGCGAACAGCTCCATCATGGTGGCGCGGGCGCTGGTCAGCTCGGGAACCACGGCGGCTTCGACGTCCCACTCGGCGATCACCACCGGGGCGATCGACTCGCCGCGCGCGGCGGCCAGACCCTTGCGGGCGAACACCTGCTGGTCCATCCAGTCGTATTGCTGCGCCTCGGATTCGGCGAATGCAAGGTATTCGCGGCTGAGCGCCTGGGTGAAGGGCGAGCCGGTCGGCTTCGTCTCCTTCAGTTCGTTCAGATCGAACGTCGTACCGCACGCGCTGAGCGTCAGCGCCATGACCGAAACGGCCGCGAATCGGCTTGCCTTCATGACTCCCCTCTCTTCATTCCCGCTGGGCTGGCAAACAACAGGCACGCGCCGCCGGATGCCCCGCGGGGCGCCCACTCTCCGTACGGCCGCGAATTCGACCGGAAGAGTAGCCGCATTGTCCCTGATGGTCAAACGGCCATCCACCTTTGGGCATGAAAAGGCCCGTCGATTCGGGCGCTGGCGAGCGGCGGCCCCCCGATGCGCGCGCCCCGATGGGCGATGCTGCATTGCGAAAGAAGGGTGCGCCGACTAAGCTGCGAGCCGCCATCATTCAAAAAAGACGCGAGGTGTTTCCGTGAGTGTGACCGACGTATATGGCCTGAAGGGCAAGAAGGGCCTGGTGATCGGGATCGCCAACGATCAGTCGATCGCCTATGGCTGCGCCCGCCAGTTCCGTGCGCTGGGCGCCGATTTGGCGATCACCTATCTCAACGAAAAGGCGGTGAAGCACGTCCAGCCGCTGGCCGACGCCCTGGGCGCCGAGATCATGCTGCCCTGCGACGTGCGCGAGCACGGCCAGCTTCAGGCGGTGTTCGAGGAGATCGGCAAGCGCTGGGGCAAGCTCGATTTCGCGCTGCACTCGATCGCCTTCGCCCCCAAGGAGGATCTGCACGCCCGCGTCGTCGATTCGTCGCGCGACGGATTCGCCATGGCGATGGACGTGTCGTGCCACTCGTTCATCCGCATGGGCCGCTACGCCGAGCCGCTGATGACCGATGGCGGCTGCCTGCTGACGGTGTCGTTCTACGGCGCCAGCAAGGTGGTCGAGCACTACAACCTGATGGGGCCGGTCAAGGCCGCGCTGGAAAGTTCGACCCGCCACATGGCGGCCGAGTTGGGGCCCAAGGGCATCCGCGTCCACGCCATCTCGCCCGGCCCGCTGAAGACCCGTGCCGCCTCGGGCATCGACCGCTTCGACGAGTTGCTGGACCAGGCGGCGCGGCGCGCCCCGCAGCGCCAGTTGGTGACCATCGACGATGTCGGCTATCACGCCGCCTTCCTGGTGTCGGACGCCGCCAAGGCGGTCACCGGCAACCGGGTCTATGTCGACGCCGGCTATCACGTGGTGGGGTAGTCTTTGTTCGCCCCTCGCCGGGCGGGCGCCTCCGGCGCCCTTGGCCGCGGCCGCAATGGCCGCTGGTAAAGGGTTCCCATCGGCTTCTCCTTCGGCCATCATCCCGCCCGAAGGAGAAGCCCGATGCGCATCGTTCCGATCATCGTCGCGGTCCTGGCCCTGTCGGCCTGCGCCTCGGCGCCGCCGCCCTGGACGCATTCCTCGAAATCGAAGGAGGCGTGGGCCAAGGATTACTCGTCCTGCCGCCGCTGGGCCGACCGCGAGGTCGCGCCGGCCTACGAGCCGGTGCCCGACCAGCGCGGCCTCAGCCCCTTCCGCGAGGCCGAGCGCGACGCCACCAAGGCGCGGATGAACGCGTTGGTGGACGGTTGCATGCGGGCCGAGGGTTACGTTCCGGCCAGGGGCAAGTAGGCAACCTCCTCGCTGGCGGGGATGCGGCAGGTGACCGTGGTGCCCTCGCCGGGCACCGAGGCGACCTCGACGCGGCCGCCATGCAGATCGACGAAGTTGCGGACCAGCGACAGCCCCAGTCCGGGGCCGCCATTGCCGCCGGCGCCGCGCCGGAAGGCGTCGAACACGCGCTCCTGCTCGGCCTCGGGAATGCCGACGCCGGTATCGGCCACCGTGAAGGCCATGTCGCCGCCGTCGCGTTGGCAGGCCAGGGTGATCTGGCCGCCGGCCGGGGTGAACTTCACGGCGTTCGACAGCAGATTGAATAGCACCTGCTTGAGCCGCCGCTCGTCGCCCACCATCCAGCCGATGTCCAGCGGGCAATCGAAATTCAGCGTCAGGCTTTTCTCGCGCAGCCGCTCGCGGGTCAGGTTCAGCACGTTGACCAGCATGGCGTGGATGTCGAAGGCGTTGAGTTGCAGCGTCATCTGCCCGGCCTCGATGGTGGCCAGATCCAGGATGTCGCCGATCAGGGTGTGCAGGCTTTGGCCGGCCTCGGTGATGCCGCGGGCATAGTCGGCCTGGCGGCGGTTGAGGCGGCCGAAATACTCGGCGGCCAGCACCTCGGAAAAGCCGATGATGGTGGTCAGCGGGGTGCGCACCTCGCAACTCACATTGGCGATGAACTCGGATTTCAGGCGGTCGGCCTCGCGCAGCGCGTCGTTGCGTTCGCGCAGCGCGCGCTCGACATTGGCGGTGTCGGTGACGTCCAGCCAAGTGGTCAACACCGCGCCGTCGGGCAGCGGCACGCTGGCGTGGTCCAGGATCGAGCCGTCGATCCGCTCCAGCCGTCCATGGCGCGGCGCCCGGTCGGTCGACAGCGCCAGCAGCCGCTCGCGCAGCTTCGGCCAGTCGGCGCCGAAGAACGGGCGCAGCCGCTCGACCAGTTGCGCGACATGCGGCTCGCCGGCCAGATCGGCGGGGGGCAGCGCCCAGATCTTGGCGTAGGCCGGGTTGGACAGGCGCAGCCGGCCGTCGCCGCCGAACACCGCGACGCCCTCGTGCAGATTGTCCAGCGTCTCGCGCTGCACCGCCAGCGAGGTGTTGTACGAGCGCTCGAGGGCCAGCGCGTCGGTGACGTCCTCATAGGTGAACAGCAGCCCGCCGAACGGATGGGGCGTGATGACGCGGCGCAAGGTGCTGCCGTCGGGCAGGTGCAGCAGATCCTCGACGGCGTCGATCAGCGAGGTGAAGCGCTTCAGTTCCTCCTCGCGATAAGCGCGCCAGTCGGCGACCTCGGGCAGGCGGCGGCGCTCGCGCAGCAGATCGAGCAGGCCGGCGTAACCGGGCTCGGCGGCCAGCCAGTCGGATTCCAGCCGCCACAGCCGCTGGAAGGCGGTGTTGTGGAAGGCCAGCCGGGTGTCGGTCGAGAAGATGGCGATGGCGGTGCCCAGCTTCTCCAGCACCTCGGCATGGGCGCCGACATGGCGGGCCAGCTCGTGTTCCAGTTCCTCCTGGCGGGTGCGGTCGACGGCGAAGCCGCCGGTCATCAGCCCCGAGCCGGGCGGGCCGCCGGCCAGCGGCGCCGCTTCCATTCCGGTTTTGTCGGTCATGGCGCA
>JADFZP010000295.1 GCA_015232485.1 Alphaproteobacteria bacterium | reverse complement strand
CGGGGGCGTCCGCCCGAGCTGCGCGAGATCCCGGTCGAGAACCTGCTGGGCGGCGTGGCTTCGTTGATCGGCGCCGGCATTTCGGGCCTGTCCACCGCAAGTGGGCGGGTGGTTGGCGGCGCCGCGGGCGGACTGCGCAAGCTGGCCTCCCGTTGCGGCGCGTGCACCACTTCGTGTGGAAAGTAAAGCCATCCGACCGGTTTAACCGGGAACAGCGAACTGAGCGGAGCGAAAAGCATGAGCGGTGACATGGCGCAGCAAAACGACAGCAAGAGGCTGTTCCTCGGAATCGACCTCGGCACTTCGCATACCGCGGTGATGACGTCTCGCGGCAAGCAGATCCTTTTGAAGTCCGTGGTCGGCTATCCCAAGGACGTGATCGGCCTCAAGCTGCTCGGCCGTCCCTATGTGGTGGGCGACCAGGCCTTCGACATGCGCTCGTATCTCGAGCTGCGCTATCCGCTGCAGGATGGCGTGCTGAGCGAGATCAGCGACCGCGACCTCGAGGTGGCGCGCCATCTGCTGTCCCACATCGTTTCGCTGGTCGAAGCGGCGCCCGACGATGTGATGTACGCGGTGATCGGCGTGCCGGCCCGCGCCTCGGGCGGCAACAAGACGCTGTTGCTGCGGATGGCCCAAGAGGTCGTGAACACCGCCCTGGTGGTCTCCGAGCCCTTCATGGTGGCCTATTCGCTGGGCAAGCTGGTCAATTCCATCGTCGTCGACATCGGCGCCGGCACCACCGACATCTGCGCGCTGAAGGGAACCGTGCCGGGTCCCGAAGATCAGGTCACCCTGGTCAAGGCCGGCAACTACATCGACGAGCGCCTGCACAACGCCCTGATCGAGCGTCACCCCGAGTTGCAGATGAACATCAACGTCGCCTGCGAGGTCAAGGAGCGCTTCTCGTTCGTGGGCAAGGCGCCAGCCGCCCCGGCGATCGCCGATCTGCGGGCCGGCGGCAAGCCGGTGCGCTGCGACGTCACCGAACCGGTGCGCATCGCCTGCGAGTCGCTGCTTCCCGACATCGTCGAGAGCATCGAAGCGCTGCTGCGCACCTTCCAGCCGGAATATCAGCCCGAGGTGTTGAAGAACATCATCATCGCCGGTGGCGGATCGCGCATCGGCGGTATCGCCGACTACATCAAGGAACGTCTGCGCCCTTATGGCGATGCGGTCGTGACCTGCGTCGATGATCCGACCTTCGCCGGTTGCCGGGGGGCGTTGCGCTTGGCCGAAGAACTGCCGCCGCAGTACTGGGGCCAGTTGGGTACCGTGGTCGGCGGGTGAGACGGACACGAGAAAACGTGATGAAGAGTTCGTCATGAAGGCGCTGTTCTTGTCCTTGCTGGTGGGAGCGATCTTCCTGTACTTGGCATCCGCCAATGCGCACATGGTCGGCACACGACTCGGCCCCGTGGAAATCCTGGCGCCCCATTTCGTGACCTTGGGCGTGTCGTATTTCCTTGGGTTCCTGACCGCGACGGCGGCGCTGATGGTGCCTTTGCTCAAGCGACGCAAGAAGACGCCCCGACTGGTCAAGGGCAAGACCATGGTCGTCAAGCAAACCTGAGGGGCCGCTCGCTCCACCGAGGCATGCGCGAACCGCGAGCGCGCAGGGGATTTATCGAATGAGAATGAGCAATTGCGCCGTGTGCGCGAAAAGCATCGGTTGGATCGGGCTGGTCGTCAACACCGTCCTGTTGGTCATGAAGGCGTTCATCGGCCTGATCGGCGGGTCGCAGGCGATGTTGGCCGACGCCATGTACTCGTTCAAGGACATGATCAATTCGCTGATGGTGGTGATCGGCACGACCGTGTCGACCAAGCCATTGGACGCCGAGCATCCCTATGGACACGGCAAGGTCGAGTTCATCTTGTCGATGGTGGTCAGCATCGTCTTCATGGGCCTGACCGCCTATCTGATGATTCACGCGATCCAGATCCTGTTCGACGAGGACCGGCACCAAACCCCTCATCTGATCGTGCTGTGGGCCGCCCTGGTGGCGGTCGGCGTCAATCTCGCGATGTACTTCTATTCCCGTTGCGTGGCCATCGAGACCAACAGCCCCATCGTCAGGACGCTCGCCAAGCACCAGCACGGCGACGCCACCGCCTCGGGGGCGGTGGCCCTGGGCATCATCGGCGCCCATTACCTCGCCATGCCGTGGATCGACACCGCGGTCGCCCTGTGGGAGACCGTCGATCTGTTGATCCTCGGCCGCGTGGTGTTCATGGATTCCTATCGCGGCCTGATGGACCATTCCGTGAGCAAGGGGGTTTGCGAACGCATCGTCGCCGCCGCCCGCGGGGTGGTCGGGGTGAAGGGCGTTCCCCATCTGCGGGCGCGTCATGTCGGTCAGGACATCTGGGTCGACATGGCGGTCGCCGTCGATCCCGAGGAGACCGTCGAACGGGCTCACGAAATCTGCGAGAACGTGCGGGTCGAGGTCTGCGCCCGGGTGCGCCACATCGCCTCGCTGCATGTGAGCGCCGAGACCGAGGACGATGGCACCACCCATTATTCCGACCAGCCGCTGCGCTACGAAGAGGCCATGCTGGTCAAGGCGGACGCCTGAATGGCGGCCGCGCTTATCGTCCTGGTCTTCCTTGCCAGCTTCGTGCTTCTGTACCGGGGCATCCTTGCCGAATTCCAGATCCTCGGGGGAGGCGCGGCGCTGGTTCTGGCGATCGGCGCGACCAGCGGGGTTTATCCGTTGGGCATGGCGTTCGACAGCATCTATTTCGAGACGCTGGCCATGATCTTCGGCATGTCGGCCCTGTCGGCGCTGCTGGCGCGCGCGGGGCTGTTCGCCCATCTGGCCGAGCGGGCGGCCCGAAACTCGGGCGGCGGCGCCCGCTGGGTGCTGCTGATGATGGTCCTGGTGACCTACGCCGTCTCCCTTGCCGCCAACAGCTTGGCCACCATGGTGGTGCTGGTCCCGATCACGCTCAATCTGTGCCGTCGGGTCGGCCTCAATCCGGTTCCGGTGATCATCGCCGAGATCGTCGCCGCCAATCTGGGCGGCGCCTCGACCATGATCGGCGACTTTCCCAACATGATCCTGGCCTCGGTCGGGCATCTGCACTTCAACGACTTCATCGCCGGCCTGATGCCGGTCTGCCTGGTTCTGTTGGCGGCGTTGCTGGTGTTCTACGAGGTTCGGGCGGGCGATTGGCATCCCGTCTCCCCCGCGGTCGCGGCGGATGTCGGTCCATTGGACCGCGCTCCGGGCGACGACGGTCTGATGCGGGCCGGCATCATGATCGCCGTGGCCACGGTGTCGTTGCTGGTTCTCGCCGGCCCCCTCGACCTGCGGCCCGGTCCCATCGCCTTTCTGGCCGGATTGGCGGCCCTGGTGGTGGGGCGCTTTTCCGAGGACGAGTTGCTGCACGCTTGTGGCGCCACCGACGTCTTGTTCTTCGCCGCGCTGTTCGTCATGGTGGGCGGGCTGCTGGCCGCCGGGGTTCTCGACACCACCGTCGTTTGGCTGGAGTCGGTCACCCGAGGCCATGCCGGCGTGCGGGCCGTGCTGCTGATGTGGCTGGCCGCCGCGACCACCCTGTTCATCGGCGCCGGCAGTTCCGCCGCGGTGTTCGCGCCGATGGCGGCGTCGCTGCAACTGGCAGGCGACAGCGCGGCGGCGTGGTGGGCGCTTTCCCTGGGGATCATGGCCGGCTCGTCGGGAGCGCTGTACGGCGCCACGGCGGGATCGCTGGCCATGAACCAATATGTCCAGTTCGTGAGAAGACACCCCGAAACGCTGGCGACGGTTCCCGAAGGCCGCGACTTCACCCACCGCGAATACATGCGGTGGGGCATGCCGCTGATGGGGATATTCCTGGGCGTGTCCACCGTCTACATAGCCGTCATCACCCCATGAGCGAGGCGGATTGCGAAGCGCCCCGCGCTTCTATATCCTTCGCCCGAGAATTTGGATTGAAGTGAATGACCACGATCGAGACCGGCGAAACGATGGGCGACACGCCCCGCAACACGATCATCTTCTGCTCTCGGCAGTGGAAGTTGCCGGCGGCCGCGTTGGCGGTGTTGGTGGCGCTGACCTTCGCCTGGGGTTTCTACCTCCTTGCCACCTATGACGAGCACGAGGTCTTCTCGTCGGCCGACGACCTTTCGGTCACCGATTTCCTGTTGCGAAACGTGGCGATGCCCGATGTGCAGCGGCTGTACCACACCGTTCCGCCGGCCGTGGTGGGAATCGGGGGGGCCGGCGTCAACGCCGGCACGGTGGCTTCGGGCGCGATCATCGGGGCCAACGGCTATGTGATCACCACCCTGCATTCCGTGCAGTCGCTGCCGGCGATCCAGGTCCAAGTGGCGACCACCGTCGGTCTGCGTCAATTCCCGGCCCAGTTGGTCAAGACCATCCCCGCCCACGATCTGGCGCTGCTCAAGCTTCAGACCACCGAAAAGTTCCTGTACTTCAAACTGGCCGACCCGCAATGGGCCACGCCCGGCCAGCAGGTGTTCGCGTTCGGACGCAACGCCTCGGGGACGTCGGTGGTGCGCCAGGGCGTCGTCCGAACGGCCAATGTCGCGCTGGATGTCGGCGGGATGCGCATCACCCATCTTCTGCGATCCGACGCGGTGACCGGCTGGGAGATGAATGGCGGCCCGCTGGTCAATGTCAACGGCGAGTTGGTGGGCATCGACCTTGTCGTCAGTGGCCCAACCGGCGCCATCGACGGCTTCACCGTGCCGGCCCAGGTCGTGCTTTCGCACTTCCAGGACGTTCTCGGCTTCGCTCAGGGCGCCGTCGCCCCCATGGCGCCGTCCGGCGCCGCGACCGGGGTGACGGTCGCCGGTGGTGGCGGCGCGGCGGG
>JADFZP010000294.1 GCA_015232485.1 Alphaproteobacteria bacterium | reverse complement strand
CCCGTATATTGACACTTTATACGGGTTCGAGTATATCGGCCGTGGAGGTCACCCATGACCGATCAGATCGCCCGCGACGAAAAGCAGCTCGGCGCCATCCTGCGCCGCGCCCGCAAACAGGCCGGCCTGACGCAGGGCGCACTGGGTGACCATGTCCACCTGCGCCAGGGCACCGTCTCCCGCCTCGAGGCCGGTGAACCCGCCGTCCAGCTTCGCACCTTGATGGCCGCGCTTTCGGCTCTCGACCTCGAACTCGTCGTCCGCCCCCGTAGCAAATCGAGCGCCGCCGATATCGAGGACCTGTTTTGATGGCGCGCCGCCGGGTCCACGCGCCCCTCGACGTCTTCCTGAACAGCCGCCACGTCGGCGTGCTGCGCCGCGAGTCCACCGGCGCCATCCACTTTCAGTACGCGAAAGACTGGCTCGCCTGGGAGAACACTTTCCCGGTTTCGCTCTCCCTGCCTTTACGGGAAGACCGCTATATCGGCCTGCCCGTCCTCAACGTCTTCGACAACCTGCTGCCGGACGGCGACGCCATCCGCAGGCGGGTCGCCGAGCGCGTCGGCGCGGGCGGCACGGATGCCTACAGCCTGCTGGCCGCCCTTGGCCATGACTGCGTCGGCGCCCTGCAATTCCTGCCCGAAGGCATCGACCCCGGCAAAGCCGGTGCCATCGACGGCAAGCCGGTCACCGATGGCGAGATCGCCGCCATCGTCAACAATCTCGCCGCCGCCCCGCTCGGCATGGGCGAGGACGAGGATTTCCGCATCTCGATCGCGGGCGCGCAGGAAAAGACCGCCCTGCTGCGCAAGGACGGACAATGGTTCAAACCCGTCGGCACCACCGCCACCACCCATATCCTCAAGCCGCGGATCGGCCAACTGCCGAATGGCATCGACCTCTCCGACAGCGTCGAGAACGAGCATCTCTGCCTGACGTTGCTCGCCGCCCTGGGGGTGCCGGCCGCCCAAACCGAGATCGCCGATTTCGGCGGCCGCCGCACCCTCGTCGTCGAGCGCTTCGACCGCCGATGGACCAATGACGGCCGCCTGCTGCGCCTGCCACAGGAAGACATGTGCCAGGCCCTCTCGGTACCGCCCACGCGCAAATACCAGTCCGATGGCGGCCCCGGCATGCGCGACGTCATCCAGCTCCTGAGGGGCGGCGATACGCCGGAGCGGGATATCGCCACCTTCATGCGCGCCTGCATCCTGTTCTGGATGCTGGGCGCCGCGGACGGCCACGCGAAGAACTTCAGCATAGCCCTTGGCCCCGGCGGACGCTTCCGCCTGACCCCGCTCTACGATGTGCTGACCGCGCAGCCGAGTCTCGACGCCGGGCAAATCCAGCGGAAGAAATTCAAGCTCGCCATGTCCGTCGGCAAGAACCGCCACTACCTGATCGACGACATCATCCCACGCCAGTTCCTGCAAACCGCCGATCTCGCCAGCGTCGGCACGTCGCTCGTGCGCACGATCTTCGAAGACCTCGCCGCGAACGCCGAGAAGCAAACCGATGCCGTCATCGCAAGTCTGCCCAAGGACTTTCCGGATCAGCTCGTCACGTCGATCCGGGCCGCCGTGAAACGCCGCGCCGGCCTACTCGCGGATGCCCTTGTTGATGTTCCATGAATGGAGCGTATGATGGCTTCCTGTGCCATCGACGAGACACGGAGGCTGTATGGCGAAGCCGGCGAGCCGCATCCATTCGCGCTATGGCCGCGACGCGGCGCGGCTTCTCGGCCTGATGATCCGCGACGCCCGCATCGACCGCCACCTGACCATCGCCGAGGCGGCGGAGCGGGCGGGGGTGTCGCGCGGTCTGGTTCATCGGGTCGAGGGTGGTGACATGGGGTGCTCGATCGGCGCGGTCTTCGAACTGGCCGCCATCGTCGGCCTGCCCCTGTTCGACGCGGATCAGGCGACCCTGGGCGCCCACCTCGCGGCGACCCGCGAGCGGCTGGCGCTGCTGCCCCGGTCGGTGCGGCCGAGCGGCAAGGCGGTGAAGGATGAATTCTGAGTTCGGCGGCGACGAGGCCTATGTCTGGATCTGGCCGCCCGACGCCACCGCGCCCGTGGTGGCGGGGCGGCTGGCCCGCGACGGCGACCGGCTGGTCTTCAATTACGGCCGTTCCTATCTCGGGCGGGCGGATGCGATCGCGATTTTCGATCCGGAGCTTCCGCTGCGGCGCGGCGCGATCTTGCCGCGCGACGGCCTGCGGCTCGCCGGCTGCCTGCGCGACGCGGCCCCCGACGCCTGGGGCCGGCGGGTCATCCTGAACCGCGCCTTCGGGACCAAGGGGGCCGATTTGGATGTCGGCGCCCTGGACGAGTTGACCTATCTGCTCGAATCCGGCTCGGATCGCGTCGGCGCGCTCGATTTCCAGCGCTCGCCCACCGTCTACGCGCCGCGTACCGCGCCGGCCGCGACATTGGACGAATTGCTGGACGCCGCCGCCAGGGTCGAGGCGGGCATCCCGCTCGCCCCGGATCTCGATCAGGCGCTGTTCCACGGCAGTTCGCTGGGCGGCGCGCGCCCCAAGGCGATGATCGAGGCCGCCGACCGCAAGCTGATCGCCAAGTTCTCGTCGACGGGCGACACCCACGACGTGGTCAAGGGCGAGTTCGTCGCCATGCGTCTGGCGGCGCGGGCGGGCCTCGACGTGGCGCGCGTTCGGCTGGAACGGGCGGCGGGCCGGGACGTGCTGCTGGTCGAGCGCTTCGACCGGCGCAAGATGGGCGACGACGGATGGCGCCGCCGGGCGATGGTCTCGGCGCTCACCCTGCTCGGCCTCGACGAGATGATGGCGCGCTACGCCAGCTACCAGGATCTGGCCGAGATCGTCCGCCACCGCTTCGCCTCGCCCAGGGAGACGTTGCGCGAGCTGTTCGGCCGATTGGTCTTCAACGTCCTGTGCGGCAACACCGACGACCACGCGCGCAATCACGCCGCCTTCTGGGACGGACGGACGCTGACCCTGACGCCGGCCTACGACATCTGCCCGCAAAGCCGCGCCGGAAACGAGGCCAGTCAGGCGATGCTGATCGTGGACGACAAGCGCTTGAGCAATCTGGCCGTCTGCCTCGAGGCGGCGCCCCACTTCCTGCTCGACCCCGACGCGGCGATCGGCATCGTCGCGCACCAGATCGCGACCATTCGCGACGGATGGGACGGGGTCGTCGCCGAGGCGGGGATGGGCGAGGTGGACCGAAATTTGTTCCGACGACGGGTGTTCCTCAACCCCTCCATTTTCGACGGGGCGCCGGATCGGCTCGCCGCGCTGGCCGGACAATGACGGAGAACCCGTGATGTCGTCCTTGAACACCGATCTCGCCGCCGCGCTGTCGACCGTTCGGCGGACGGCCGAGTTCTGCGTGTCGGGCGCCGCCGACTTGGCGTTGCCGGCGCTCGAGGTCGAAGGCGTGGGGCCGGTGGCCCTTCCGCTGTTGCCGATTCAGGCGGAACAGCTCGTCGCGGCGGCCGAGCGCGCGCCGTTCGGCCGGGGTGAAAAGACCGTCCTGGACATGACGGTGCGCCGCACCTGGCAGTTCGACGCCGGGCGGGTGCGCCTGGGCGGCCGGTCCTGGGCGCGGACGCTGGACGCGGTGGTCGCCCGCGCCGCCGAGGGGCTGGGCGTCGAGGGGCCGGTGCGCGCCGACTTGCACAAGCTTTTGCTTTACGCCCCCGGCGACTTCTTCGTGTCCCATCGCGACACCGAGAAGGCTTCGGGAATGTTCGGCACGCTGGTCGTGGTGCTGCCGTCGGCGCCGCGGTCCGAGGGCGGACTTCTCGTCGTCCGGCACAAGAACGACGAGCGGCGGTGCGACCTGGGTCCGGACGATCCATCGGAACTGCGCTTCGCGGCCTTCTACGCCGATTGCCGTCACACGGTCACGCCGGTCACCGCCGGTCATCGCCTGGCCCTGATCTTCAACCTGATCCGGCCGGGTTCGGCGGTGGCCTTGGAAGCGCCCGACTACGAGACCGAAACCAGCCGGGTCTCCGCCCTTCTGCGAGGATGGGCGGCGGCGGGGCGGGAAGCGCCCGACAAACTGGTGGTGCCGCTCGAGCACGCCTACACCCCCGCCGAACTGGGCTTCGCGACCCTGAAGGGCGCCGACGCCGCCATGGCCAAGGTGCTCGCGACGGCGGCGGCCGCGGCGGCGTGCGCCCTGAGGCTGGTTCTGGTCGAGATCGAGGAAAGCGGCTATGCCGAGTATGTCGACCATGGCGGCCGGGGGCGTTGGTCGGAGCCCGACCTCGAAGTGGGCGAGGTGACCGACGAGAGCCGGCGCCTGACCCAGTGGCGGCGGCCCGACGGCCCCGACCCGGCGCTGCCCGATCTGCCCTTCGAGACGGACGAGTTGGTGCCTCCCGACATCTTCGACGATCTCGAACCCGACGAGGAGGAGTTTCACGAAGCCACCGGCAACGAGGGCGCCTCGTTCGAGCGGAGCTATCGCCGCGCGGCCCTCGTGCTCTGGCCGAACCGCCGTCACTTGGCCGTGCTCGGCCATGGCGGGCAGGCGGTGACTCTGCCGCTGCTCGAGCGCCTGACCGACGCGGACGACGATGCGCGCGAACTGACGGCTCTCATCATCGAGGACTGGCCCGAGCAACCCTGGTTGGGAGAGGGCGAGCGCCCCGGAAACGCGTCGCGCGTTCTCGCCGCGCTGACGCGGCTGCGCGAGGTCCAAGGCATCGCTGCGTTTCTCGATCGCCTCGCGGTGGCTGGCGGGTTCGGCCCGGGCGACGCCGCCGGGATGGCGGCGGCGATGGGCCTGCTGAAACCCGAGGCGGCGGCCGCCCTGGTCGAACGCATCTCGGCCATGTGGGCCGCGCGCGCGCCGGGCACCTGCGCCCGCCTGTTGGCACG
>JADFZP010000293.1 GCA_015232485.1 Alphaproteobacteria bacterium | reverse complement strand
GCCACCGGCGGCGGCTGGGGCGCCGATGGATCGCGCGGCGGCAGCCATTGCAGCAGGGTGCCGTAAAGCTCGTCCGGGTCGATCGGCTTGGTGACGTGGTCGTTCATGCCGGCGGCCAAGCTTTTGGCGCGGTCCCCGGCCATGGCGTGGGCGGTCATCGCGACGATCGGCAGATTGGCGAAGGCGGCGTGGCCGCGCAGCATGCGGGTGGCGGACAGGCCATCCAATTCGGGCATCTGCACGTCCATCAGGACCAACTCGTAGTCGCCGGCCAGCACCTTGTCGACGCCTTCGCGGCCGTTCTCGGCGATGTCGACGTCCAGCCCGACATCGGTCAGGAACTCGGTGGCGACCTGACGGTTGATGGCGTTGTCCTCGACCAGCAACACGCGACGGCCGGCCAAGCCGGACAGGTCGCGACGGCGCTCGCGGCGGCGGCCGCTGCGCTCGGGCGCCGCGATCTGATAGCCGAAGATTTCGGTGATCGCGTTGAACAACAGGGATTCGTTGACCGGCTTGATCAGGAAGCCGTTCAACCCGGCGTCCTGGGCCAGACTCATCACCTCTTGGCGGCCGAAGGCGGTGACCATCAGAATGGCGGGGAGCGGGGAAAGGCTTTGATCGGCGCGGATCCGCTGGGCCGTCTCGATGCCGTCCATGCCGGGCATGCGCCAGTCCATCAGCACCAGATCAAAGGGGCGGCCTTCGGCGGCCGCCCGCTTCAGCAGGGCGATGGCCTTCTCGCCGCCGCTCGCCGTGCCGACCTGGAAGCGCAGCGAGGTCAACATGGCGTCCATCACTTGGCGCGAGGTGGCGTTGTCGTCGACCACCAGCACCCGCTTGCCGATCAGATCGGCGGGCGTGGCGCGCGGCGGCGGCCCGGCTTGGGCGGCGATATCCAAGGTGATGGTGAAGAAGAAGGTGCTGCCGGTGCCGGGCTGGCTTTCGATCCAGATGCGCCCGCCCATCAATTCGCAAAGTTGCTTGCTGATCGCCAGTCCCAAGCCGGTGCCGCCATATTTGCGGGTCACCGAGTTGTCGGCTTGGCTGAACGATTTGAACAGGCTGTCGATTTGCGCCCGGGTCAATCCGATGCCGGTGTCCCTGACCGAGAACATCAACCGCGCCGTGCCGGGTTCGGCGCCGGCCAGCGGCGCGACGCCGATGACGATCTCGCCAGCTTCGGTGAACTTGACCGCGTTGTTGGCCAAGTTGATCAGGATCTGGCCCAGTCGCAGCGGGTCGCCCATCAATTGGCGCGGCGTGGCCGGATCGACCGAGAACAGCAGTTCCAGTCCCTTCTCTTCGGCCTTGAAGGTGATGATGTTGCCCAGATTGGCGAACACGTCGTCCAGGTCGAAGGACAGCGTCTCCAGTTCCAGTTTGCCGGCCTCGATCTTCGAGAAGTCGAGGATGTCGTTGATCACGCCCAGCAGCGATTGCGCGGCATCGCCGATCTTCTTCAGGTAGTCCTGCTGGCGCAGCGACAACTCGGTGCGCAGCACCAGATGGGTCATCCCCATGATGGCGTTCATCGGCGTGCGGATCTCGTGGCTCATCTTGGCCAGGAATTCGCTTTTCGCCGAGGTGGCCGCCTCGGCCTCTTCCTTGGCGGCGCGCAACTGCTCTTCGGCGCGCTTCCTTTCGGTGATCAGGCTGAAGGCGATCAGCGCCGCCGGCTCGCCCTCGAACTGGATGCGCCGCGCCGAGACCAGCGCCCAGGCGGGCTCGCCGTCGCGTTGGCCAAGCGCCATCTCGACGCCGTCGACCACGCCTTGGGATTCGACCCGCGTCACCAGATGGGCGTAATCGGCGCTGTCGGGCACCAGCGTCGCGGCATTGACATGGGCGTGCGGGAACAGCGCCTGCGCCGAGGGATTGACGTGCAGCAGGCGGTCGTCGGCCAGACGGGCGACCACGATCGGAATGGGCAGCGAAGCGACCAACTCGCGCTGCGCCTCGTTCGCCGCTTGCGTGGCGTACAACCTGCGCACCTGCAAGGCGTTCTCGCGGAACACGTCGAGCGCCGAGGCCATGGCGGCGATCTCGTCGTCGCCGTCGTCGGTCACCACCTCGTCGAGACTGCCGCGCGCCAAGCCGATCATCGCCTGGTTCAGCCCCGACAGGCGGCGGCTGACGCGTCGGTCGACGAACAGGATCATCACGCTGGCCGACAGCACCACGCCAAGCAGGGCGATCCCGCCCAGCGCCCAGGTGAAACGGATGCGGGCCACCTCGGTGTCGCGCACCGCCTCGTCCATGCCCGACCGGCTTTCGGCCAGCAGGCCGGCGAACTGGCCTTGCAGATTGGCGGCCATCGCCTTCGAGCGCAGCAACAGCCCGCGCGCCTCGGCCTCCAGCCACAATTCCTGCAAACGCAGCGAGGGCAGGCCGACCGGCCCCATGCCAACCTCGCGGAACTCCAGCAGCAGCGAGACCAGATAGGCCCGTTGGGCGGGGGGAACGGCGACCAGCCGGGTTTCGGCCGCTTCGAGCAGGTCGCGGAAGCGGCTGGCCGCCGAGATCAGGGCCGGCGAGCGGGTCTCGCTTTTCGCGCTCAACAGCAGGCTGGCCATTTGGCTGCCCAGCGCCTCGGCCTCGCGCAGGTCGCGCTCGTGGGCGGTCAGCGCGCCCAGTTCCTGCGGCGTGCCCTTGCGCACCGCCCTGGCGATGTCCACCTCGACGCGTTCCAGCAGCGGCGGCAGCGAGCGGTCGAAGGTGCTGTGCGCGTGGTTCATCCGGTCGACCTGCGCGGCGATGTCGGCGCGCTTGGCCAAGCGGCGGCGCAAGGCCTCCTTCATCGGCGCCAGCACGCCGACGAAGCGGGCCATCGCGGCGTCGATGCCGGCCAGCCGGACGCCGTTGACCGGCAGCTTGCGGATGGCGCCGACCGCGTCCTGAAGGTCCTCGATGGCGTGGTCGACCATCTCGGTGGTCTCGATCAGCTCGTTGGCCGTGCTGGCCGCCATCAGGCTGGGGGCCGCCGAGAGCACCCGTTCCGAGCGTGACGCCAGCGTTTCGGCCAGCACCATCGCCTGCACCCGGTTCCGCACCAGATCGTCGATGGTGCCGCCGAACAGGGTGAAACCCCAGACGGCGATGGCCGAGGCCACCACCACGAAGCCGGCGATGGCCGAGAACGCCATGTAAAGCCGGCTGCGGACGCGGGGCTTCCAGGGTTTCAGCATGGCCGCCCGCTCATTGCCGCGCCACCCGCGCCACCCAGGCGGCGATCAGGGCGCGCTGGCGCTCGGGATCGACCGAGGCGGTGATATGGTTCCATTCCTCGCCCAGGCGTTCGAGCGCGCCAAGCGGCTCGACACCCTTCCAGACATCGGCCAGCATCAGGCGAAGGGCCGTCTCGTAGCGATCGCCGGCCAAGACGCGCATCGGCGGAATGGCCGAGGCGATGGCCACGGCGGCCAGCGGGTCGAGCCATTCGACCCGCACCGGGTCATGCACCGAGGCGGCGCGCTTGGCGCGGTCGCGGCTGATCTCGGCGCTGGTCAGCCAACGCAGAAACAGCCGCGCCGCCGCTTGATTGCGGCCGGACGAGGACAACGCCAGGGCGTGACCGGGGGCGAGCACCGAACGGCCGCCGGGCAGCGGCGCCATGCCCGTCTTGCCCGAAACGCGCGATGGCGGCAGCCATCCCAGGGCGTCGTCGCCGTCGAACCCTTCGGCCCAGCGCGCGAAGGACGGCGGCGCGACGATCATCGCCGCATGGCCGGACAGCCAGGCGTGCAACAGTTCGGCGCCGCTCCAGTCGCGCACGCCGGGCGGCATGGTGTCGGCGTCCTCGACCATCGCGCTCAGGACGCCATACGCCTCGGGCGCCGCGATCGAGGCCCGCATCCGCGCCACGTCGAAAAACTTTCCGCCGGTCAGGACCATCCTTTGGCGGAACAGGTACTCCGAACAGGCCGGGTCGTAGGCGATGGCGGCGCCATACAGATCGGGCGCGTAACGCTCGGTCAGGAAGGCGGCGACCTGGCGGAAGGCGTGCCAGTTGGTGGGCGGCTCCAAGTCCTTGCCGAAGCGGCGGCGGAACGCCTCGCGCGTCGATCGGTCCTCAAAGATGTCGCGACGATAATGCAGGACCAGGACGTCGCCGTCCTCGGGCAGGGCCAGATTGGGAAACTCGTCCCCCCAGGCGCTCGAGAAGGCGCTGGCGATGCCGGCCGCCTCGAAGTCCAGCGGAGCCAGCGCGCCCTCGGCGACCAGATCGGGCATCCAGGTGGGCGAGACGTCGATCAAGTCGAAATCGCCCAATTGGTTCTCGTGATTTTCCATGATGCGGAGGAACATCTGGTCGGCCGGCAACTCGACGACCCGCAAATTGATGCCCGTCAGATCGCGCCACAGCGGCCCGACATGGTCGAGCATGTCCAGGGCGCGCAATCCCTCCTCGACGGCGATGGTGATGCCGCCGCCCCCGAGTTTCGCCGCCTCCGCCACGATGCCCGCGGTTTCCCCGCTTTGGGCATCGGCCTTTTCGGCCGCTCCCGTCCCGCACGCGAAAATGCCGGTGATGACCATCGACAGCAGCGCGAGGACGAGGGCGGACCGCGAACCCCCGTTCATCGCGCGATCCTTCCTCCCCCAAGGATGGGTACGATAGCAGATTGAAACAAACCAGCAAGAGCACTCGTCAAACTTCATGCCTTCGCGGGGGGTGCGTCCAAGAGCGGTATAGAACTTCCGCGGCTGAATTCTCTCTTACGCTGCACGCACCTTTGGCGTGTCAACCTTGTGGAAGCAGTGCGCGCAGGCGGCGGGCCGTTTCGGAGGCGGACGCGAAGTCCAGCCCGGCCACTTGATCGGACAGCGCGCCTACCAGATCGGCATGGTCGCCGGCCAGATGGCGGCGCACGGCTTCGACCTCCGCGCCGGCCGCGAGGTCGTTCAGCGCCAAT
>JADFZP010000292.1 GCA_015232485.1 Alphaproteobacteria bacterium | reverse complement strand
AAGACCGCGCTGCCGGCGACCAGGGCGGTGGCGCCGGCCGCCTTGATGCGGGCGGCGTTGTCGGCGGTGACGCCGCCATCGACTTCGAGTTCGATCGGACGGTCGCCGATCATGGCGCGCAGGCGTTGCAGCTTGGCGATCTGGCTTTCGATGAAGCTTTGGCCGCCGAAGCCGGGGTTGACCGACATCACCAGGATCAGGTCGATCTTGTCCATCACGTATTCGATGGCGCTTTCCGGGGTGGCGGGGTTCAGCGACACGCCGGCCTTCTTGCCCAGCGAGCGGATGAATTGCAGCGAGCGGTCGAGATGCTTGCCCGCCTCGGCATGCACCGTGATGTAGTCCGAGCCGGCCTTGGCGAAGTCCTCGATGAAGGGGTCGACCGGGTCGATCATCAGATGGACGTCGAAGATCTTCTTGGAATGGGGCCGCAGCGCTTTGACGATGGCCGGGCCGATGGTGATGTTCGGCACGAAATGGCCGTCCATGACGTCGATATGCACCCAGTCGCAGCCGGCGGCGTCGATGGCGCGAACCTCTTCGCCCAGGCGGGCGAAGTCGGCGGACAGGATGCTGGGGGCGATCTTGACGGTCATGGCCGGTTCCTTTGTCGCGAAAATCTCCCCCCTTCCCGAAGGAAGGGGGGAATTCAAGTGGTCAGGCGATCTTGGGATCGAGACTGCCCTTGGCGTAGCGGTTGAACATGTCCTCGAGCGAGGCGACCTTGATCTTCGACGCGCGGCCGCACGAGCCAAACGCCTCGTAGCGGCTTTTGCAGATCTCGGTCATCGCGCTTTGGGCGACCTTGTAGTACTTGCGCGGATCGAATTCCTTGCGGTTCTCGGCCAGGAACTTGCGGATCGCGCCGGTCGAGGCCATGCGCAGGTCGGTGTCGATGTTGACCTTGCGGACGCCGTGCTTGATCGCCTCGACGATCTCGGACACCGGCACGCCATAGGTCTGGCCCATGTCGCCGCCGTAATTGTTGATGATCTCCAGCCACTCCTGCGGCACCGAGGACGAGCCGTGCATCACCAGATGGGTCGAGGGGATGCGGGCGTGGATCTCCTTGACGCGATCGATGCGCAGCACGTCGCCGGTCGGCTTCTTGGTGAACTTGTAGGCGCCGTGGCTGGTGCCGATGGCGATCGCCAGGGCGTCGACCTTGGTCGCCTGGACGAATTCGGCGGCCTCGTTCGGATCGGTGAGAAGCTGGCTGTGGTCCAGCGTGCCCTCGGCGCCGACGCCGTCCTCTTCGCCGGCCTGACCGGTCTCCAGCGAGCCCAGGCAGCCCAGTTCGCCTTCCACCGACACGCCGCAGGCGTGGGCGATGTCGACCACCTGACGGGTGGTCGCGACGTTGTACTGGTAATCGGCCGGGGTCTTGCCGTCGTCGCGCAAGCTGCCGTCCATCATCACCGAGCTGAAGCCCGACTGGATGGCGCGGGCGCACACCGCCGGCGAGGTGCCGTGGTCTTGATGCATGCACACCGGAATCTCGGGATAGGCTTCCAGGGCCGCCAGGATCTGGTGGCGCAGGAAGGCCTCGCCGGCATATTTGCGGGCGCCGGCCGAGCCTTGCAGGATCACCGGGCTGTCGACGGCGGCGGCCGCCTCCATGATCGCCTTGACCTGCTCCATG
The DNA here is from genome assembly GCA_015232485.1 of Alphaproteobacteria bacterium. Classification (GTDB taxonomy): domain Bacteria; phylum Pseudomonadota; class Alphaproteobacteria; order Rhodospirillales; family Magnetospirillaceae; genus JADFZP01. The sequence continues at coordinate 3,293 of JADFZP010000292.1, read as the reverse complement.
TTGTTGACGTTGAAGGCGGGCAGGCCATAGCCGTTCTCGGCCGCGTGGTCGAGGAGCTGACGCAACGAAACGAGTGCCATCGTTTTATATCTCCCTTGGTCGTGCGAGTCGCCGAGGCGATCTTAGAGGCGCTGCATGGCGGCGTCGACCACGGCGCCGGCCGTGATGCCGAAATGCTCGTACAGCTTCTCGGCGGGAGCCGAGGCGCCGAAACCGGTCATCCCGATGATCGCCCCCGCGTCGCCCACATAGCGCTCCCAACCATAGGTGCCCAGCGCCTCGACGGCGACCCGGACCCCATCGCCCAGCACCGCACGACGATACCCGACCGGCTGAAGATCGAAAAGCTCGGTGCAAGGCATGGAGACCACGGCGGTGCCCACACCTTTGGCCTGGAGGGCGGCGCGGGCCTCCATGGCCAGCGAAACCTCCGAGCCGGTGGCGATGATGGTCACCTTGCGGTCGCCATCGGCCTCGGCCATCACGTAGCCACCCTTGCCCGACAGGTTCTCGTCGGTGTGCTCGGTGCGCAGCACCGGCAGGTTCTGGCGCGACAGGGCCATCACCGAGGGGCCGGTCGCCGTCTCGAGCGCCACCTGATAGCACTCGGCCGTCTCGACCGGGTCGCAGGGACGGAAGGTCAGCACGTTGGGCATGGCGCGCAACGCCGCCACCGTCTCGATCGGCTGGTGGGTCGGGCCGTCCTCGCCCAGGCCGATCGAATCGTGGGTCAGCACGTAGATCACCCTCAGGCCCATCAGCGCCGACATGCGCAAGGCCGGGCGCAGGTAATCGGCGAACACCAGGAAGGTGCCGCCATAGGGCACGAAGCCGCCATGCAGCGCCAAGCCGTTCATCACCGCCGCCATGCCGTGCTCGCGCACGCCGTAATGCAGGTAGCGGCCCGAGAAGTCCTCGGGCGTGACCGACTTGGTGACCTTGGTGTGGGTCAGGTTCGAGTGCGTCAGGTCGGCCGAGCCGCCGATCATCTCGGGGATCACCGGGGTCAGGACTTCCAGAACGTCCTGGCTGGCCTTGCGGGTGGCCAGCTTCGGCTTGTCGGCCGAGGCCTTCTTCTTGAACTCGAAGATCGCCTTTTGCCAACCGGCCGGCAGGGTGCCGGCGTTGGTGCGGTCGAACTCGGCGCGGTTGGGCGCGGCGGCCAGACGCTTCTCCCAGGCGGAGCGATCGGCGGCGCCGCGCGAACCGGCGGCGCGCCAAGCGGACAGCACCGCGTCGGGCACCACGAAGGGGGCGTGGGGCCAAGACAGCTTGTCGCGCATGCCGGCCAGTTCCTCGGCGCCGAGCGGGGCGCCGTGGGTCTTTTCGCTGCCGGCCTTGGTCGGCGCGCCATAGCCGATGATGGTGCGGCAGGCGATCAGCGAGGGCTTATCGCTGGCCTTCGCCGCCTCGATGGCCTTGGCCACCGCCTCGGGGTCATGGCCGTCGACCTTCTGGACGTGCCAGTTCGAGGCCTCGAAGCGCTTGCACTGGTCGTCCGAGAGGGTCAGCGCGGTGTCGCCGTCGATGCAGATGTGGTTGTCGTCCCACAGGACGACCAGCTTGCCCAGCTTCCAGTGGCCGGCCATCGAGACCGCCTCCTGGCTGATGCCCTCCATCAGGCAGCCGTCGCCCGCGATCACATAGGTGTAATGGTCGACCAGTTCCTTGCCCCAGCGCGCCGCCATCATGCGCTCGGCCAACGCGAAGCCGACCGCGTTGGTGATGCCCTGGCCGAGCGGCCCGGTGGTCGTGTCGGCCATCGCGACGTGACCATATTCGGGATGGCCCGCCGTGCGGGCGCCCAACTGGCGGAAGCTTTTGATCTGGTCGATGTCGATGTCTTCGTAGCCGGTGAGATAGGCCAGCGAATACAGCAGCATCGAGCCATGACCCGCCGACAGCACGAAGCGGTCGCGATCGGCCCAGCGGGGCGCCTTGGGATCGAACTTCATGAAGCGGGTGAACAGCACCGTCGCCACGTCGGCCATGCCCATCGGCATGCCGGGATGCCCGGACTTGGCCTTCTCGATCGCGTCGGCGGCGAGAAAGCGGATGGCGTTGGCCATCTCGGCGTGGCTGGCAGTGGCGGTCTTGGCGGTCATCGCTTCATCCTTGCTTGGAGAGACGTCTGGGGCGACCAGGCACCGCCTTCACCACATGGTGAACGGCCGGCGGGCTGGGCAAGATCGTGGCGGAGGGACGCGCGGCTTGTCATGGCGCGGATTGTGTAGCCGAGATGGCCAGAGCGAATCACGCACTTCCTCGGCGCGAGGCGCCGTTCGTCCAGAAGCACCGTGTTCCCTCCCGTTTTATTGGCTCTGTCGGCCTGGGAAGATCATCGCGGGGCGGCGGAACGCTGCAAACACCCACGCGAGTTGGCAAGCAAACTCTTAGAGGCGGGTTGGTGCCCACCCATACGGGTGGGATCAGCGCCCCTCGCGGCCCTTCAGATAAAAGGCGACGGCCTGGGCGCGGTTGCTCACGCCCAGCTTGTCATACAGATTCTTGAGGTGGAATTTCACGGTGTTGAGCGAGATGTCGAGCTGGCCCGCCATCTGCTGGTTGGTCAGCCCGCCGGCCAGCGCGGACAACAGCTCGCGCTCGCGCGGGGTCAGCCCGGCGAAGGGGTCCGAGGCGAGGCGCGCCACGTCGATGAAGGGGAACACCATGCGGCCCGAGGCGACCGCCATGATCGTCTCGACCAGTTGGGCCGGCGGCTCGTTCTTCGAGCAGAAGCCGGCCGCCCCCAGCGCCATGGCTTGGCGCGGCACGTCGGGATTGCCGCTGCCGGTATAGACGATGATGCGCGGGCCTTCGCGGCCACGCAGCGCCTGCAGCACGCCGCGGCCATCGAGCGAAGGCATCTCCCAGCCGACGATGCCGATGTCGAAGCTGATCCGCTCGATCGCGGCCAGAAAGCGCTCACCATCCGGAGCGAGGGCCAGCAGGCAGAAGCGGTCGTCGTCTTGGAACAGCTTGACGAGGCTCTGCTGCAGCAGCGGGTTCTTTTCCGCTATTACGATTTCGATCGACGTCTTCTTGTCCAGTGCCATGAAAAAGCCGTCCTCCCCAGCCTAAGCGATCTACCACCCAGCCGCCGCGCCGTCAAAACAAATTACGCGAATGGAGCTGGATAATCCCCCTCGACCGGGCGGGAGGAACGCTACCCACGGGTCGGTCGGTCTCGGCGGTCGGAGTTTTCAACACCAAGGACCACTAACAGGCTGCCGAAAAGGTCCCGTCATGTGTGGACGGCCCCTGCTTGGCAAGGGCAAAATCAACGTTGCGAG
>JADFZP010000291.1:4541-4943 GCA_015232485.1 Alphaproteobacteria bacterium | reverse complement strand
TACGTCATCCTGTGGCAGGCCAGCACCCGCCCGGCCGACGCGCCGCGCGTCACCTCCGACGCCAAGGACCAGCAGGCGATCGCCAACAGCCTGCGCGGCGTGTCGGCGAGCGACGGGAACTTCATCTTCGTACTGCAGCAGGGCAACTGGTACACCCCGTTCGACCAGCCCGGCGCGACCCGCCCCTACGACATTCGCGGTTGGCACGCCGCGAAGAAGTAACCGACCGTTTGGCCAAGGGGGGCGGCCTTTGGGGCTGCCCCCACCTGGGCGAAAGCCATTCAATCCCGAGCCGGGCTCGGGTATGCTTCGACCATGATGAAGGGTCGAAGTATAGGTGCGCGGCTGCTGATCGCCGTCTTGGCGGTCACGGGGTTCAGCCTCGCGCTGGCCTTGGCGTCC
>JADFZP010000291.1:0-4498 GCA_015232485.1 Alphaproteobacteria bacterium | reverse complement strand
ATCCCTTCGCGGTCAGCAATCGCGCCCTCGAGGTGCGGATCGAGGCCGCCAACGTGCGCTCGTTGATGCTGCGCGCCACCATCACCGCCGACTCGGGGCAGATCGAGGCTCTGCTGGCCCAAGCCGCCGCCGCCGCCGAGCGCGCCGACCAGGGTCTGGACTTCGTCGGCGAGTGGTTCCTGGGCGATCCCGCGCTGGTCGACGAGGCGCGGCGCGAATTGGACGATTGGGCGGTGGTGCGTGGGCGGGTCGCCGCGCTGGCCCGCGCCGGCCAGACCGAACAGGCCGCCGCGCTGGCCCGCACCGAGGGAACGGCGTTTTACGAGCCGGTCACAGCGACGCTCGACCGGATCATCGCCTTCGCGCGCGGCAAGGCCTCGTCCTTCGTCGAGCGGATCATCGCCCGCGCCGAACGTCACCTGACGCTGGCGATGGGCGGGGTGGTGGCCGGCTTGGCGCTGTGCGTGCTGGTCGCCTGGGTGGTGGCGCGCGGCATCACCCGACCGTTGCGCGCCCTGCGCCTCGGCATGCTGGAAATCGCCGCCGGTCGGCTGAATCAGCCGATTCCCGACCTCGAACGCCGCGACGAGATCGGCGAGATGGCGCGCGCCCTGAGGACCTTGAGGGATCACGTGGCGGCCCGCGTCGCGGCCGACGAGCGCTCGTCGCTGCTGTCCGAGGCGTTGGGGCAAAGCCCGTCGATGGTGATGGTCACCGACGCCGAGGGGACCATCCTTTACGTCAACCGTCGCTTCACCGAGTTGAGCGGCTACCTGCCGGAAGAGGCGATCGGCAGGACGCCGCGGCTGCTGAAATGGGAGGGTACCCCCTCCGAGACTCACGACCGGCTGTGGCGGGCGATCACCGAAGGTCACGAGTGGCGCAGCGAGATCGAGGATCGCCGCAAGAACGGCCAGCCCTTCTGGGCGATGGCCACCGTCGCCCCGATCCGCGACCGCGACGGCGTGATCACCCATTTCATCTCGACCCACGAGGACATCACCGAGCGCAAGCTGGCCGAGGCGGCGCTGGAAAACGCGCGCGATTCGGCCGAGATCGCCAACCGGGCCAAGTCGGACCTGCTCGCCAATATGAGCCACGAGCTGCGCACGCCGCTCAACGCGATCATCGGCTTCTCCTCGGCGATGCGCGGCGAGTTGTTCGGCCCGGTGGCCGACCGCTACAAGGAATATCTGGGCGACATCCAGTCCTCGGGCGAGCATCTGCTGGAACTGATCGAAGACATTCTGGACGTCTCGGCGATCGAGGCGGGCAAGCTCACCCTGCGCATCGACGCCATCGATCTGCAGCGGATCGTCGGCGAGGCGGTCAAGCTGGTCTCCAACCGCGCCGAGGCGGGTGGCGTGGCGCTGCTGATCGACATGGCCGAGGCGCCGCCCTTGGCCGCCGACGCCCGGCGGGTCAAGCAGATCATCCTCAATTTGCTGACCAACGCCGTGAAGTTCACCCCCGAGGGTGGGCGGGTGACCCTGTCGGTCCGCTCCGCCGCGGGCGGCGTCGAAATCGTCGTCGAAGACACCGGCATCGGCATGGACGAGCAGGGCCTCGCCCTGGCGCTCAGCCCGTTCGGCCAGATCGACAGCGCCTATGCCCGCCGCAACCACGGCACCGGCTTAGGGCTGCCGTTGACCCGCGGCCTCGCCGAGGCGCATGGCGGCCGCCTGGAAATCTCCAGCGCGCCCGGCCGGGGAACCCGCGTGCGCATCCACCTGCCGTCGGAGGCCGAGCATCCTCTCCACTCGATCCTCTCCACTCGCCATGGCCGGACTTGATCCGGCCATCCACGCGGCGAAGGGTCGACATCCTCTCCCCCACGGGCATGACGGCGAAGGGTCGACATCCTCTCCCTCGTCATGGCCGGACTTGATCCGGCCATCCACGCGGCTCGGCGGGAACGGCTCTGGAGCGGTGACACGTGGATGCCCGTGTCAAGCACGGGCATGACGGCGACTCTCGCCGGTTCAAGCCGGCATGACGATTTCCGTGGCGCGGGTGGCGCGGTGGGCGAAGATCACGCCGCCGCCCGGCTCGCCCACCGCCAGGGCGGCGTGGACCCATAGGAACACCTCGTCGAGCCGCGAATCGGCGATCAGGATGGCCACCTCGTCGCGTTCGATGCCCTCGACGACGGCGGCCCGGCGGCCCGACCAGTCGGCGACCGCGTGGCGCGACTTGAAGAACACGGCGGAATGGACGCCCAACTCGGCGGCCAGGCGTTCCAGGAAGGCGGGGCCGCGGCCCGATTCGACCACGCAGGTGATGACGTGGTGACTCATCAGTCGTGGCTCGTCAGCTTGTCGATGATGTCGGGCGGGATGTGGGTGGCCGCCTTCTCGACGGCGACCACATACATGAATCCCATGCCGGGCGTGTCGAGCTGGCCGGCGATGAACATGCGCTCGAAGACGTGGTTGAGCTGTTCGCGCGACACCGCCACGGTGATGACCTCCTTCTCGGCGTTGACCGCCGCCGACAGCACGCCCAGATTCTGGCGCATGCCGGTGCCGCGCGCGTAATGGACGGTGGCGCCCTCGGCGCCCGCCTCGACGGCGGTGCGCACCACCGCGTCGGCGCGACCGCGCTGCACGATGCAGGTGATCAGATGGACATCGGTGAGAACCGGAATTTGTCGCGTCATGCCATCGCTCCCGCCGACGCCGGCCGCAGCCGGGTGGTGCGCAGCCGCACCCAGAGTCCAAGGACGAGCACCGACAGGATGGGGCACACCGACGCCATCGCCAGCATGCCGAATCCCTCGACGGCGCCCACCGTGTGGCCAAAGCCCAGGCCCATGGCCAGCACCAGCGGCACGGTCACCGGCCCGGTGGTCACGCCGGCCGAATCCCAGGCGATGCTGGCCACCTCGCGCGAGGACAGCGCGGTCAGGACCAGGGCCAGCGCGTAGCCCGGCACCAGCATCCAGGCCAGCGGCACGCCAAACACCATCTTGACCACGCCCAAGCCCAGCCCGGCCCCCACGCCGGCCGCGACGGCGTAGATCAGGCCCGACTTGCGGAAGGCGCCGTTGGTCAGCGTCTCGACGGTGCGCCCCAGCGCGTCCAGGGCGGGCTCTGCCAAGGTGGCGCCGAAGCCCAGCATCAACGCGAAGGCCAGCGCCACCGCGATGCCCAGCGAACCGGGGTAAAGCGGCGAGCCGTGGACGGCGGGGCTGACCGCGAAGGCGCCCGGCACGGCGGCGCCCGATTGGCCGCCCAGCAGGGTCAGGCCATAGGTCAGCCCCAAATTGAAGATCACCATGCCGACCACGGCCAGCAGGATGCCGTAGGCGACCACGACGCGCTCCTCGATCTCGGCCTTGGCCACTTGGCGCGCCACGACGATCAGAAACAGCACCAGCGGCACCACGGCGCGCAATCCGCCCACCACCTCGGCCCAGGGCGAAACCTCCCACCACGGCGGCGCGCCGTGCGCCACCTCGGCCGGCGCGATCGGCGGGGCGCCCAGCCACACCGCTATTCCCAGCAGCAGCACCCCCAACACCGGAAACAGCGAGGCCAGCGTCACGATGCCGAACCCGGCCGTCGAGCTTTCGCCGCGCCCGGCCGCCGAGGCGGCGCCGATGCCCAGCGCCAGGACCAGCGGCACGGTGACCGGCCCGGTGGTCACGCCACCGCAATCCCAGGCCAGCGGCACCACGTCGGCGAGTTGCGGAACGCCGCTCATCCAGACGGTCAGCGCCAGAACCGGCACGGTGGCGGCGAAGATGATCGGCTTGATCGGCCAGCCGCGGACGAACATCAGCATGCCGACCACTGCCGCCAGCCCGACCCCCAGGCCGACCACCAACACCAGCGCGTTCGCCCATCGGTCGAGCAGGGCGTGCAGCAGCGGCGCGCGGTGGAACTCGACGATCGCTCCGGCGGTCTTCAAGGCGCCGATCGCCGGCTCGGCGTAGGTGACGCCGACCCCCAGCGCGAACGCCACCATCAGCACCACCGACAGCGGCGAGCGTTGGGGCAGGGCGTGGCCGATCCTTTCGCCAAAGGGCATCAGGCCGACCCGCAATCCTTCGATGAACAGCATCAGGCCGACGATGGTGGCCACCAACCCGCCCGCCACCATCCAGGCGTCGTCGACGCCCTGGCGCAGAATCAGGATCTGGAACAGCACGAGATAGACGGCCAGCGGGGTGACCGCCAGAAGCTGGTCCTTGAAGCGCGCCCCGACATAGGGCGCCAGGATTCGCCACAGGTCACGCGATCCCAGCCGAACGCGGGGTGGTCCGCCGCCACCTTTGGCCTTCAGGCGGGTCAGCTTGGAATAGCTGATCGCCACCTTGCGGACGGAGGTCTCGCGGCGGAAATCGCCATAGCGGATTTTGATCTCTGCCGACATCGCCCACCCCTTCGCGCCGGGCATTTTGCCCTGTCGCAAAGGGATAAGGAAATGTTTAGAGCATGGCGCGTCAAATCCGACGCGCCATGCGACCGGCGGCCCCGCCTTCCCGGCTCGTCAC
>JADFZP010000290.1 GCA_015232485.1 Alphaproteobacteria bacterium | reverse complement strand
TTGTCGCCCAGGGTGTCGACGCTGACACCGGACAGGGCCGAGCGGATGCCGCGATCCATGCGGCGCTCGGCGAAGTCCTTGGTGGCATCCTCGAGCCCATCGACCGCCGCCTGGATGGCCTCGCGGTCGGTGCCTTGGCACGCCCCCTCGACGGCGGCGATGGCGGCATCGATAGCCTGCCTCTCTTCCGGCGACAAGAGGTCATGGTCGACTTTCAACGCCGATCCCACGGCCAGGACCGAACGGCGCGCCTCGACCCGCGCTTCGGTCAGCACGCGCAACGTCATGTCCTCGCGGGCATGCGCCATGCTGTCGCGCAGCATCGAGGCCATCTCGTCCTCGGTCAGGCCATAGGAGGGCTTCACCGAAACCTCCTGCTCGACGCCGGTGGTCTGCTCGCGGGCGCTGACCGTCAGCAATCCGTCGGCATCCACCGCGAAGGTGACGCGGATGCGCGCCGCGCCGGCCGCCATCGCCGGAATGCCCGACAGCACGAAGCGCGCCAGCGAGCGGCACTGGTCGGCCATCTCGCGCTCGCCCTGAACGACGTGCATCATCATGGCCGACTGGCCGTCCTGGTAGGTGGTGAATTCCTGCCCCAGGGCAACCGGAATCGGCTGGTTGCGCGGAATCACCTTCTCGACGATTCCGCCCATCGTCTCGATGCCGAGCGACAGCGGCGTCACATCGAGCAGCAGCGTGTCGGAACCCGCCGTCAGCGCCTCGGCCTGCAACGCCGCCCCCACCGCGACCACCTCGTCGGGGTTGATGTTGGCGAGCGGCTCGCGGCCGAACGCCTCGGCCACCCGGCGACGCACCAGCGGCACGCGGGTCGAGCCGCCGACCAGCACCACGCCCTTGACGTCCTCGGGCAGCACCTCGGCGTCGTCGAGCACGCCCTGAACCAGGGCCACCGTGCGATCGACCATCGGCGCGATCAGGGCCTCGAAGGTGTCGCGGTCCAGGCCGTGGCGGGTCGGCTTGCCGTCGACCTCGATGAACCACTCGCCCGACGAGCGCGAGGTCAGGCATTCCTTGGCGACGCGCGCCGCCGCCAGCGCCTGCTTGGCCTCGGCCGAGGTGATGGTCTCCTCGCCCAGCCGGACGCGGCGCTCGGCCAGGAAGTGCTCGGCGATGGCGTGATCGAAGTCGTCGCCGCCCAAGGCGGCGTCGCCGCCGGTGGCGCGCACCTGGAACACGCCCTTCTCCATGCGCAGCAGCGAGATGTCGAAGGTGCCGCCGCCTAAGTCGTAAACCGCGTAAAGGCCCTCGGCGGCGTTGTCCAGGCCATAGGCCATCGCCGCCGCGGTCGGCTCGTTGACGAGGCGCAGCACCTCGATCCCGGCCAGCCGGGCGGCGTCCTTGGTGGCGGCGCGCGCCCCGTCGTCGAAATAGGCGGGCACCGTGATGACGGCGCGGTCGACCGGCTTGCCAAGCGCCGCCTCGGCGCGGGCCTTGATGGCGCGCAGGATGTCGGCCGACACCTCGACCGGGGTCAGCACGCGCTCGCCGACCTTCAGGCGGACCATGCCGCCCTCGGCCGCCTGATCCAGCGTGAAGGGCAGCGTGCCGGCCAGCGCCTTGACGTCGCCGACGCCGCGCCCCATCAGGCGCTTGATCGAGGCCACCACCCGGTCGGGATGGTCGAGCAGGGCGCGGCGCGCCTTGGCGCCCACCACCACCGCGCCATCCTCGGCGTAATAGGCCACCGACGGCACCAGCCCCTCGCCGTCCTCGTCGCGCAGCACCTCGGGCTTGTTGCCGGTCGAGACCGCCACGACCGAGTTCGTGGTGCCGAGGTCGATGCCCACCGCGGCGCCGCGGTCGCTTTGATGCGGCAGCGGAGACTCGCCGGGCTCGTAGATGTCGAACATCATCGGGGCACCATCCTGTGATCGTCATCCCCGCGAAGGCGGGGATCCATGGGCGGAAACGGCCTTCGCATCACGCCACCGGCCGGATCAGTCTGGACTTGCGGGCGCGGGCCTCCTCGGCCAGCTTGCCGAGATATTTGAGGCGGGTGGTCAAGGCCCCGGCGCGGTCGAGGTCGCGATGGCCGAAGGCGGTCGACAGGGCGCATTGGCAGGTCAGCACCTGGGCCTCGGCGCGGGCCGCCACCTTGTCGATGGCGGCGCGGGTTTCGGCGTCGGCCAGCGCCTCGCGCATCTCCATCGCCTCCATCAGCAATTCGGGATCGTCGATGGTGGCGGTGCCGTGGATGTCGACCTTGCGGCCCTCCAGCGACAGCATGTAGGCGGCCCGCTTGAGCGGGTCCTTCAGCGTCTCGTAGGCGTCGTTCACGGCCACCGCCTGGCTTTGACTCAGCGCCCGCTCGCGCGCCGTGCGGCCCGAGAAGCGGTCGGGATGCAAGCGGCGCTGCAAGTCGAAGTAATTGTGGTCAAGCGTCACCATGTCGACGTCGAAGCTGCGCGACATGCCCAGCCGGGTGAAATGGTCGACCACGCCCGGCCCTTGCACCGCCGCGCAGGTCGAGCAGAAAAGCGCGCGCTGAATCACCGGCCCCTTGCAGGACCAGCATGGCGACAGGGCGCCGCGTTCGATAGGGCTGTTGGACTCGTGGCTCATCGGAACGAATGTCGGGCGGCCGGGTCACGGCCGCCGCCCTTATGCCTCAGACGTGGAAGGACTCGCCGCAGCCGCAGCGCCCCTTCTCGTTGGGATTGCGGAAGACGAAGCCGGATTGCAGCTTGTCCTCGACGAAGTCCATCTCGGTGCCGAGGATGAACATGGTCGCCTTCGGATCGATCAGGACGGTGACGCCCTTCTCCTCGACGATCTCGTCGAACTGGTTCCGCTCGTCGGCGAATTCCAGCGTGTAGGACATGCCCGAACAGCCCTTCGAGCGGACTCCGATGCGGATGCCGACCGATGGTTTGCCGCGCTTGTCCAGCAGCGCCTTGACGCGCGCGGCGGCGGCTTCGGTCAAGGTCATGGGGGCCGTGCGTTGCATATCGCTTCCCTCTCGTCGTCCTGCTATTCCGCCGCTTCGTCGTCGGCGCGGGTCTTCTTCCGGTAGTCGGCGATGGCCGCCTTGATAGCATCCTCGGCCAACACCGAACAGTGGATTTTGACCGGCGGCAGGGCGAGGTGCTGGGCGATCTCGGTGTTCTTGATCGCCGCCGCCTCGTCGAGCGTCTTGCCCTTCACCCACTCGGTGACCAGCGAGGACGAGGCGATCGCCGAGCCGCAGCCGAAGGTCTTGAACTTGGCGTCTTCGATGATGCCGTCCGGGCTGACCTTGATCTGCAACTTCATCACGTCGCCGCACGCCGGCGCGCCGACCAGGCCGGTGCCGACGGCCCCGTCCTCCTTGCCGAACGAGCCCACGTTGCGCGGGTGCTCGTAGTGGTCGATGACCTTTTCGCTATATGCCATGTCTTGGCTCTCCTAATGTTCCGCCCACTCGATGGACTGGATGTCGATGCCGTCCTGGTGCATCTCCCAGAGCGGGCTCATTTCGCGCAGGCGGCTGACCGCCTCGACGATGTGGTCGATGGCGTAGTCGATTTCCTCGTCGGTGGTGAAGCGCCCGATGCCCAGCCGCAGACTGGTGTGGGCCATCTCGTCCTGGACGCCCAAGGCGCGCAGCACGTAGGACGGCTCCAGCGAGGCCGAGGTGCAGGCCGAGCCCGACGACACCGACAGATCCTTGACGCCCATCATCAAACCCTCGCCTTCGACGAACGCGAAGGACAGGTTCAGGTTGCCGGGAATGCGGCGGTCGAGATCGCCGTTCAAATAGACCTCGGGCAGACGCTGGCGGATGCCGCCCAGCAGGCGGTCGCGCAGGGCCGACAGCCTGACGTTCTCGACGCCCATCTCGGCTTGCGCGATGGCGCAGGCCTCGCCCAGCCCGACGCACAAGGGCGTCGGCAGGGTGCCCGAGCGCATGCCGCGCTCCTGCCCGCCGCCATTGATCATCGCCACCAGCCGCACCCTGGGCCTGCGCCGCACATACAGCGCGCCGACGCCCTTGGGGCCATAGAACTTGTGCCCCGAGACGCTGAGCAGGTCGATGTTCATCGCGTTGACGTCGATCGGGATCTTGCCCACCGCCTGCGCCGCGTCGGTGTGGAAGAAGGCGCCCTTCTTGCGGCAGATCGCGCCGATCTCGGCCAGCGGCTGGATCACGCCGATCTCGTTGTTGACGGCCATGATCGAGACGATCGCGGTGCGCTCGGTGACCACCTCGGCAAGTTGGCCGAGGTCGATCAACCCGTCCTTGCCGACCGGCAGATAGGTGACCGAAAAGCCCTCCTGCTCAAGATGGCGGCAGGTGTCGAGCACGCATTTGTGCTCGGTCACGCAGGTGACGACGTGGTTCTTCTTGTCCTTGTAGAAGTGGGCCACGCCCTTGAGCGCCAGATTGTTCGACTCGGTGGCGCCCGAGGTGAAGATCACCTCCTTCATGTCGGCGCCGAGGATCGAGGCGACCTGTTCGCGCGCCTTCTCGACCCCGTCCTCGGCCTCCCAGCCATAGACGTGGTTGCGCGAATGCGGATTGCCGAACTTCTCGGTGAAATAGGGCAGCATGGCCTGAACGACGCGCGGATCGCAGGGTGTCGTCGCCTGGTAATCCAGGTAGATCGGCCGCGCCAGACCCTTGCCGTCCTTGGTCTTGCTGAGGACTGTCATCGTTTCCCTCTTCCTTCCTCAGGCGGCAGACGCCGCCGGTAGAGCTTGGGCGGCCAAGCCGGCCCAGACTTGCAGAAAACGTTCCACATCCGCCTCGCCGCTGTCACGGCCCAGGCTGACGCGGATCGCCGAACCCGCCAGATGGCCGGCGCCCATGGCGGCCAGCACATGCGACGCGCGAACCTTGCCCGACGAGCAGGCGGCCCCCGCGCTGACCGCGACGCCCGCCAAATCCATCGCCATCACCATCACCTCGCCCGACAGGCCGGGCAAGGCCAGGCAACTGGTGTTGGGCAGCCGAG
>JADFZP010000289.1 GCA_015232485.1 Alphaproteobacteria bacterium | reverse complement strand
GAGGGAAACAACGCCGCCGCCTGATCCGGCCGCTCGACGCGGGCCACCGGCACCGCCCAGCCCAGCCCGGCGGCCAAGGCGGCGATGCGGTCGGCGTCGTCGATCAGGAAGAAGGGCGGAACGCCCCGATCGCGGCGCATCCAGCTTTTGCAGGCGATTTCGCCGCCGATTCCGGCCGGCTCGCCCATGGTCAGCGAAAGGATCACATCACATCCGCAGCTCGATGAAGGCGGCGCGGCGCAGGTCGCGCAGGTAACGCCTAGCCTGGATGTCCAGGCGTTCCTCCTCGATGCGGGCGCGCACCGCTTCGCGGCTGGGCAGGGCGGCGTCGGGGGTGTCGCGTTTGCAGACCATCAGGATGGCGGCGCCGCCGGGCACCGGCACGGGTTCGCTGGGGCTCTTCTCGCCCAATTTCAGCACCACCTCGCGCAGATGATCGGGCAAATCGCCGGCCTTGACCTTGCCCAGACGGCCCGACTGGGACAGCCGCAGGTTTTTGCCCAGGGTCTCCATCTCGTCGCAGTTTTTGACCGCGCGGGTCTGGGCCTTCAGCTCGCCGACCCGGCGCAGGGCTTCCTCCTGGGGAAGATCGCGGGGCAGGGGCAAAACGATCTGCGCGAGGTCCAGCATCACGCCACTGGCGTCGCGCCCCTGGCCGGCGATGCGCTTTTCCCTCAGCGCGACGATGTGCCAGCCGGCCGACGAGCGCACGGCGGCCACCTGTCCGACCTCGATGCCGCCCAGCGCCTTGGCGATGTCGGGGTCCAGCATGGCCGGGGCCACCCAGCCCAGATCGCCGCCATTGGCGGCGGTCGCGCTTTGCGAGAACTGCTGGGCCAGCGAGCTGAAGGAGGTGCCGCCGCGCAATTGCTCGACCAGGCGTTCCAGCAGCGTCTTGACCTCGTCCTCCTGGTCGGGCTGCTCGACCGGCAGCACGATCTCGGCGGCCAGGAATTCCGGCTGGCCCAGATTGCCGCGCACGGTCTCCAGCTTGGCGTCGATCTCTTCCTCGCTGACCTTGACGTTGGGCAGCAGCTTGCGGCGCACCACCTTGATCCAGGCGATTTCGGCGCGCACCTGCTGGCGGCCGGCGGCCATGTCGATGCCGTTGGCGCGCAGCAGCTTCTCGAATCCGCCCGGCCCCATCTTGCCACGCTGCTCGATGGTGGCGATTCCTTGCGCGATGTCGTTGTCGGTGACGGTGATCTTCAGCTTCTCGGCCTCTTGCAACTGAAGCCGCTCGTCGATCAGGCGGCGCACCACCTGCGGCATCATGCGCCGCCGGATTTCGGGCGAGTCCTGCAAGCCCGAGGACAGCATCACCAGCCGGGCGCGGGTTTCGATGTCGCGCGCCGTGACGGCCTCGTCGTTGACCACCGCGGCCAGCCGGTCGACCGGCTCGGCCGAAGCCGTTGGGCTCGCCCACAGCGCCAGCGCGACGACCAGGGCGCCCGCGCATGTCAAGAATCCGTCGTTCACTCGCCGCATCAGGCCATTTCCTCGTCTCACATGAGCGTCAGCGGGACCTCGCCCAAAGTCTTGAAGACCACCCGCAAGAGGACCGAGATGCCCGATCCGATATCGCGGTCGGTGGTGTTGTTGTCGATGATGCTGCCCGCCAGGGTGAAGCACTCGTCGTCGTAGACCAGATGCAGACCCGTCGTCAACGGCTCGGGATCGTCGCCCAGCGCCCAGCGGGTGAACACATTCGTGCTCCAACGGTCGGTCAGCGCCACGTACAGGCCCAGGCTGACCTCCTCGCGGTCGGCGAACTCGCCTGTTCCGGGCGGGCTGTCGACGAACAGATAGTCGGCCCACAGGCGCGCCGCCTTCGCTCCGACGGATAGGCTCAACTCGTCGTAATGGCGCTGGAAATCGCTTTCGTCGATCCGGAAGCTATAGGCTAGGTCGAGCCACGGGCCGGGGCTCAGCACGATCTTGCCCACCAGATCCGAGAAATTCTCGTCCAGGCCGTGCTCGGGCTGGAACAGCGCCATCTCGTGCAGCCGCCAGCTTTGCCCCAGCAGGATCGAGCTGTATCCACCCTGCTCGCCATAGACGCCATAGCGCATGCCATAGGTCAGGCGCGGCCCGCCCTCGACCAAATCCAGACCGGTGAAGTGGTTGGGATCGAACAGATTGTTGGGGTCGAAGCGGATGAAGCGGCTGTCTTCGTTGGGAATCGTGTCGGGGTTCTGGCCGATCGGGCTGATCGCGCCCAAAACGATCGGTTCCAGCACCTCCTGCACGGTGCCGCGGTCGCGCGTGAAGGGATAGCGCCATTCCAGCGACGCTTCGGGGACCACGCGGCCGGCGAAGCCGTCGTCGTCGCTGGGCAGGTCGGCCACCCGATAGCCGTCGCCGCGCAAGCTCGCGCGGAAGGTGTAGATGTCGCCGGCCGGCGCGGTGTAGGGCAGGGTGTAGCCCGCCTCCATCGAGATGCGGTGGCTGTCGGTTCCTTCATCGCGGGTCAAGGACAGCAGGCTGGCGTCCATCGTCCAATAGCCGCCGAAGCGCCCCGGCTCGCCGGCCGACGAATACTGGATCGAGGGCAGCACGAAGGGCGACTGGCCGGGATCGTCGGTCTCGCGCAGGCCCTGGAAACTGAACGCCTCGGCCAGCAGGTGGGTGCGCGATCCGAACGCCTCGACATAGGGGCGGCTGACCAGCCAGGGCTGGCCGCGCTGGAAGCCGTAGCGCCGCATATAGGTGTCGTCGGTCGAGCGGGCGATTTCGTAGCCGGCCCGCCAAGTCTCGTTCAGGTCGAAGCGGGCTTGCGCGTCGATGTGGCCGCGCACCTCGCCGTTCGAGTCCTCGGTCACGCTGGCGCGGGTGCGGGCCTCGCCGTTCAGGAAGCGGACGCGGTGGTCGCCATACAGCACCGCGCCCTCGTCGCTGCTGAAGATCGGCGCGAAGGTGAGGTCCTGCGACGGCGACAGCACGTACAGATAGGGGATCTGGATGGTGGCGCCCAGGTCCTCGCCGCGCCCCATCGCGGGCGGCAGAAAGCCCGAGCGGCGCTTCACGGTCGGGTCGGGATGCGACAGATAGGGCGTATAGGCGACCGGCACGCCGAACATCTCGATCCGGGCGTCGTAATATTGGATGTCCTTGGTGGTCTGGTCGTGGACCACCCGGTCGGCCTTGATCTGCCAGACCAGCGGCCGCGACGGATCGGTCGGACAGTCCTGGCAGGCCGAATAGACGGCGCGTTCCATGGTGCTGGTCACGCCGCCCGCGCGGGTGCCGCGCACGGCGGCCATCCGCGAGTTGTCGGCCAGCCGCAGACGGATCTGCTCGGCGACGCCGGTCTTCAGGTCGCCGGTCAGTTCGACATAGTCGGCGAACATCACCTCGCCGCTCGGTTCCAGCAGGCTGATGTCGCCGGTGGCGGTGATCAGGTCGCGCTTCAGATTGTAGGTCACCGCGTTGGCCAGCAGCACGCGGCCCTGCTGGGCGATCTCGACATGGCCGCGCGCCGTGACGATGTCGAGTTCCCGGTCATGCGAGACCTCGTCGGCCATCAGCAGCACGGGGGCTTCGGTGACCTCGCGGTCTTGCGCCCATGCGGCGGTCGGGCAGGCCAGCAGAAGGGCCAGGCTGAAGACGATCCGCTTCATGCCGCACCCGCTTCGACGGAGGGCCGGCGCGATCGCGACAGCGGCGGTCCGAACAGCACCCAGGCGGCGGCCAGGATGGGCAGCACCGGCATCGCCCACATCAGCGGCAGCAGCGAAAGCTGGTGGCTGGCGGCGTTGGCGGCGCCCAGGGCGCCGGCCTGCACGGCGACCATCACGCCGACGGCGGTCAGCACGCGACCGACCTGGCCGCGGCGGTTGAAGCCGCCCGACAGCAGCGCGGCCAAGGCCACCATGCTGAACGACAGGTGGTAAAGCGGCGCGGTCAGCCGCTGGTGAAGCTCGACCATGGCGCGGCGGTAATCGCCGGGTTCCAGGCCGCGCGGCGCCGACCCGGCCAATTCCATGGTGGTCCATTCGCGCGGGTCGCGGCGGCGGTCCTCGACGGCGGCGCCGGCGCCGCGCAGTTCGATGGCGTAGCTGTCGAAATGAAGCATCTGCAACCGTCCGCTGCCCAACTCGGCCTCCTGGCGGCTGCCATTGACCATCAGCACCCGCGGCCCGGCCTCGGAATGGACCAGGGCGCCCCGCTCGGCCATCATGGTCACCGGCCGGCCGGGATTGCGCTTGTCGTGGACCATGATCCCCAGCAACTCCCCTTGCGCATTGCGCTCCTTGACGAAGACGGTGAAGCCGTCGCCAATCTGTGTGAAGACGCCCTCTTGCAGCAGCAGGCCGGTGACGTCGTTGCGCACCGTCCATTGCAGCTCGCGGAAGTCGCGCACCGAGGCCGGAATGGCCAGCAGACTCAGCCAGTAGGACAAGGCGATCGCCAGCCCCGCCAGGATCAGCGCCGGCTTGGCCAGCGCCCATTGGCTTTGGCCGGCGGCGCGCATCACCACGATCTCGCGATCGGTGGTCAGCTTGTTGTAGGCGAACAGCACCACCGCGAACAGCGAGATGGGCAGCACCACGACCAGGAAATTGGGCAGCAGAAGAAGCGTCAGCTTCATGAACAACCACAAGGACAGGCCCTTGTTGACGATCAGTTCGACGAAACGCAGCGACTGGGTCAGCCACAATACGCACAGCAGGGCCACCGACACCAGCAAGGTGCCGACCGCCAATTGCCGCAGGATGTAGCGGGTCAGTCGATTCATCGTCAGAAATCGTCCTCGGCCAAGGCCATCACCGCCTGTGGCCCGGCGGTCACGGCGGCCAGGAATCCGCCGGCCCGCGGCAGCAGGTGATCGGCGTAGAAACGGGCGGTGACCAGCTTGGCCGCCAGAAAGCGGTCGTCGGCCGCGCCGGCCCGAGCGGCCAGGGCGGCGCGGGTCGTCACCCACCCGCCGGCCACCGTGCCGAACAGCCGCAGATAGGGCGTCGAGG
>JADFZP010000288.1 GCA_015232485.1 Alphaproteobacteria bacterium | reverse complement strand
GCCGCCACCGGGGCGCCGTCGCACCACGGCCGTTCCAGCACCCCGGCGGGCGGCAACGGGGCCGGCTCGCGCCACGCGGCGGTGTCGCCCAGCAAGGCGGCGGCGTAGCGCAGGAATTGCTCGGCGTTGTCGATCCCGCCCTGGGTCAGATAGCCCCACAGCCGGCGCGCCGCCTCGGGCGGCAACGTGCTGTCGGCTTCGAGATCGGCGTCGGGCGTGGCGTCGCCCGGCAGGAAGGCCACCGGGATGCCGTCCGCCCGGCAGGCCTGGGCGACCTGCTCGACGCCATAGGGCCAATAGCTGCGCCCGCCCAGCAGGCGCACCACCACCAGCTTGGCGTGACGCACCACCTTGTCGACATGCAGATCGACCGACATCGGATGGCCCAGCCGCAGCAGATTGGCGAGTCGCAGGGTGGGAGCCTGGGGGCGGCGGCGGGCGGCGACGGCCAGACAGGCGATCTCGCTGTCGGCGGCGGTCAGCACCACCAACTCGCCGGGCGTCTGGCCGAGATCGACCGCTTCGGCGCCGTCCGAGACCGTTCCGGGAGTGACCGCCAGAAGATGCATGCCTACGCCCTAGCCCGCCAGCAGCGCGGTGATGGCGGCGCGGTCCAGGCCGCGCAGGCCGATCACCACCAACCGCCCCTCGCGCGCCTCGCCGGGCGCCCATGGGCGGTCGTAGTGGCGCTGGACGCGCCCGCCGACCGCTTGCACCACATGGCGCATGGCCTTGCCCTCGACGGCGAGGAAGCCCTTGCACCGCAGGATGTCGTGCGCCAGGGCGGCGGCGGCAAGCCGCGCGTCCAGCACCGCCGGGTCGATCAGCGCCGGCATGGCGACGGCGAAGCTTTCCCAGTCGTCGTGATCGTGGCCCTCGGCGTCGTCGTGATGGCCGGGACGCGCCGCCAGATGGTCCTCGACGGCGGCGCCCAGGCCCAGCAGCACGGCGGGGTCGATGGCCGCCTGACGGGTCGGCAGCACCTTGACGCCGGGCCGCAGCCGGGCGCGCAGGGCGGCCAGCGAGGGCTCGATGTCGGCGACCAGATCGGTCTTGTTCAGAACCACCAGATCGGCGCACAGCAATTGGTCCTCGAACACCTCTTCGACCGGATCGTCGTGGGGGGCGTCGGGGGGCGGCTCGTCGAAGCGGCCCTCGGCCAAACTTAAGGCGTCGACCAGCGCGACCACCCCGTCGACGGTGACCCGCGAGCGAATCGCCGGCCAGTCGAACGCCTTGACCAGCGGCTTGGGCAGGGCCAGCCCGGATGTCTCGATGACGATGTGGTCGGGGGGCTGGGGGCGGTTCAGCAGTGATTCCATGGCCGGGACGAATTCGTCGGCCACCGTGCAGCACAGGCAGCCATTGGCCAGTTCGATCACCCCGCCCTCGGCGCAATCGGCGGCGCCGCAGCCCGCCAGGATTTCGGAATCGACGCCGATGTCGCCGAACTCGTTGACGATCAGGGCGATGCGCCGGCCCTGGGCGTTGGCCAGCAGATGGCGCACCAGCGTGGTCTTGCCCGCCCCCAGGAAGCCGGTGACGATGGTGGCGGGAATCTTCGACTTCAACATCATGGGCGGGTGTCCTTGAGGGTCAACGGCAGGCCGGCCACGACCAACACGACGCGGTCGGCCAAGGCGGCGATCCGCTGGTTCAGCCGTCCGGCGTGGTCGCGAAAGGCGCGGGCCAGGGCGTTGTCGGGAACGATGCCCCAACCGACCTCGTTGGCGACCATCGCCACCGGGCCGGCAAGGGCCGGCAGGGCGCGGCACAGCGCCTCGATCTCGGCGTCGACGTCGCGTTCGGCCAGCATCAAATTGGAAAGCCACAGGGTCAGGCAATCGACCAGCACCGCCCGCTGATCCAGCCGGGTCAGCGCGGCGGCCAGTTCAAGCGGCTCCTCGACCGTCTCCCAGCCGACGCGGCGGGCGCGGTGCAGGCGCACCCGCTCGACCATCTCGGCGTCGAGCGCCTGGGCGGTGGCCAGATAGACGGAGCCGCTTGGCAGCAAAGATTCGGCGAAGGCGCTCTTGCCCGAGCGCGCGCCGCCCAACACCAGGGTCAGCATAAGGCGAAATCCTCCCTCCGAGGATGGAATGGCCGTCGGCGCCTGGGGAGGTCTCCTGGCTCGCGGGTCGTGGGGCGCGGCGCCTTCCCGGCCTTTCGGCCAGTGGCGATCACCGCGTCCTCGCCGGTCACAGTCGCGGGGGCGGCGCCGGCTTGGTTACCGGCTTCCCTGTCCCAGGGCGGCGCGCACCCTAGCACGGGGCGGGGTGGCGCGCGAAAGGGTTTTGGCCCATCCTTCCGGCGATCCATCCAACGGAAGGCGGACCATGAGTGACGACGAGGCGCGGGCCAACCAGCTTATCGGCCTATTCAACGATCGCATCGACCAGCGCGACGCGGCCGGCGCGATGGCGGCGATCGAGGGCGCCGTGGCGATCCACCGCCACCTCGCCGCCCAAGACCCGGCGCGGTTCGAGCCCGAACTGGCCGCCAGCCTGAACGCCCTGTCGGAGCTGCGATCCGCGCTGGGCGACGGCCAAGGCGCGCTGGCCGCGCTTGACGAATCGGTGGCGATCCTCGGTCGTCTGGCGGGCCAGGATGGGCGTTTCCAACCGGCCCTGGCGATGGGCCTCAACAACCTATCGAACCTGCTGGCCGCGCTGGGCGAAGAGTCCGGCGCGCTGACCGCCGCCAAGGCCGCCGCCGGCATCTTCGGCCGTCTCGCGGCCAAGGCGCCCCAATTTGAGCCGGAATTCGCGACCAGCCTCAACAACCTGTCGAACCGCCTGTCCGACGCGGGCGACGCCCCGGCCGCGCTGGCCGCCATCGACGAGGCGACCACCATCCGCCGCCGCCTCGCCGCCACCGACCCCGCCACCTTCGAGCCCGATCTGGCGATGGGCATGAACAACCTGTCCAACCGCCTCGCCACCCTGGGCGACGGCGCGCGGGCGCTCTCGGTGATCGAAGAGGCCGTGACCATCACCCGCCGCCTCGCGGCCGAGCGCCCGGACGAGTTCGAACCCAATCTGGCCAACGTGCTGTGGACCCTGGCCCTACGCCTGCGCGAGGCGGGCGAGACCGATCAGCCGGTCGCGGCCTTGCGCGAAGCCGTCGCGATCATGCGCCCCCACGCCGAGGCGGCGCCGGAAAGCCATCTGGCCCGCCGGTTGGCGGCGATGGAGGGGCTGTTGGGGGAGTGGGGTTCTCAAAGGCGTCAATGATGTCCGGCGGAAGCGACAGGTCTTCCGCGACGCGCAACCCGGCGAGATCGCCGTAACGCGGTGCCCAGGGTTTGCTGTCGTCGGCGCGGTTCATGGTCGCCAATCCTGATCGCGCCCGCGCAGAAACGCAACCGGAGGAACAGCCGGCCGGTTGCGGATTACGCCTGAACGTCATACTCTTCGAGGCGTATACAGCCGAGGAGGTGGCATGTTCGAGCCAATCACCGCCGTCGCGACCGCCACAGGGATCAAGAATCTGATGCAAGCTCGGGAGAACGCCGAGCGCGGCTTGCCTCCCGGCCCGCTGCTCGATTTCCGAGACCTTCCCGAGGGTGACGACGCTTTCGCGCTGCTGGAGTGGCGAAGCGAATTGTCGACCAGCCTCTTTGGCCGCGACGGGGCCATGGGCGAGCTTGAAGACTGGGCGCGCGATGGAAAGGAGCGCGCCTTCCGAATCATCACCGGTCCAGGCGGGGTCGGGAAAAGCCGCCTCGCCGCGCATGTGGCGCGGGGCCTGAAGACCAACGGCTGGACGGCCGGCTTCGCCGTGGCGGACTCGGATCGGCTGCCCGAGATTCGAGGCGAAGGCCTGTTCCTGATCCTCGACTACCCGGAGGAACGGCGCGAACGCACCGAGACCTTGATCCGGCTGGCCCTGGAATCGCCGACCAAGAAGCCGATCCGCCTGCTTCTGCTCAGTCGCGAGTCTTACGATTACTGGTCCGATCTGATCGGCGAAAACCACGCCCGCGCGCTGTGGTCCAAGGCCGATCTCAACCTCGCCGCGTTGACCGGGGACGAGGCCGCCGACCTCGTTTTAGGCATTTTCGACCGTCTCGCCCGTCATCGGAACAAGCCCCGCCCGCCGATCGACCGCGCCGCGATCCTGGAGTGGCACGGTCGCGACAAGCAGCACGCCCTGCCCCTGTTCGCCAGCGCGGCGGCGCTTCAGGCGGTGCTGGATGGCGCCGACCGTCTGACGCTGGGACGCGAATCGATCGTCGCCCTGGCCCAACGCGAGGCCGATCGCCTGCGCAAGGCCAGCCAGGATGCCGGCCTGGACAAAGCCGTCCTGCCCCGCCTCGCCGCCTTCGCCGCCCTGACCGGCGGGCTGAACGAAAAGGCGCTGGCGACCCTGGCCGACCCGTCGGTCAACACCGGCCTGCGGCCGGATCAACTCGACATCGTGCGCGGCGTGGTCTGGTGGCGAGGCGACCACTTCCCCGCCCCAGCCCCCGATCTGCTGGCCACGCAATTGGTGCTCGACGCGCTGGGCAAACGGAACGCCCGCCCCGGCCCCTGGCTCGGCCGGCTGCTGGCCGACCTGGACGAAAGCGGCATCACCCGCCTGGGCCGCCTCTGCCATGACGCGGAGACCCTGCACGGGGCGGAGGAACACCGACTCGAAGTCTGGTTGGAGCAGGCGATCGCCGCGCTGCCCGACGCGGCCTTGCACGCGCTTTCGGCCAACAATCAGCTTCCCTGGCGGCTGGCCCAGCTCGGCGCCAAGGCGGCGGCATCGCTGCTGGACCGGCCAATCGACGACGAGACGCGGGCAATACTTCTCAACAATCGCTCCGTCGATCTCGGCGACGCGGGCGACCGGGCGGGGGCGCTGGCCGCGATCGGGGAGGCGGTGGCGATTTATCGCCGTCTGGCGGCGGGGAACGCGGCGCGCTTCGAGCCGGACTTGGCGTCGAGCCTGAACAACCTGTCGAACCATCTGTCCGCTTCGGGCGACGGGGCGGGGGCGCTG
>JADFZP010000287.1 GCA_015232485.1 Alphaproteobacteria bacterium | reverse complement strand
GCCATCGTCCGTTCGCGGAAGCGTTCGGCTTCGACGACCAGGCTTTGCACCTTGTTGGCGGTGCCGTCGGCCAGACCGAGCAGGGCGTTCGCCAAGCGGCCGGCTTCGCTGGTCGCGGCCATCACGGTGGCGGCGTGGTGCGAGACCTGGCCGGTGCTGTCGGCGGCTCGGCTGGCGCTGGACGAGATTTCGTGGGTCACCGATTCCTGGCTCTCCACCGCATGGGCGACGGTGCCCGACTGGCCGTCGATCTCGTCGATCGCCTTGCCGATCTGGCGGATCGACGCGACGGCGGCGGCGGTCGCCTCCTGGATGCCGCTGATCTGGGCGGTGATCTCCTCGGTGGCGCGGGCGGTCTGGTTGGCCAGACTCTTGACCTCGTTGGCGACCACCGCGAAGCCCTTGCCGGCGTCGCCGGCCCGCGCCGCCTCGATCGTCGCGTTGAGGGCCAGAAGATTGGTCTGGCTGGCGATGTCGTTGATCAGCCCGACCACCTCGCCGATGCGGCCGGCGGCCTCGGCCAGCAGGCCCACCTGACGATCGGTCTGCGCGGCGATCTCGACCGCGTGGCGGGCCATGCGCGAGGACTGGGCGACGTCGGCGCGGATGCGTCCGATCGAGTCCACCAGCGACCGCGCGCCATCGGCGACGAGGCCGACGCTGGTCGACGCGGTTTCGGCCTCGCCGGCCACCGCGCGGGTGCGGCCGTTGGCGTCCGCGGCGCTGCGTCCGGCCTCCTCGGCCATCGCGTGCATCTCGCGCGCCGCCGCCTCGACCTCGGCGGCCAGGGTGCTCAGGCGGGTCTGGAAATCCTGGATGACGGCCAGCACGACGCGTTGCTTCTCGGTCTCGGCGGCGGCCTCCTGGGCGCGCTGCCGGTCGCGCAGGCGGTCCATGTCGTTCAGGTTTTCCTTGAACAATTCGATCGAGCGGGCGACTTGGCCCAGTTCGTCGGCCCGCCGGGTGCAGGGCACCGTCACCGAATGGTCGCCGCCGGTCAACTTCTCCATCGCCTCGCGGATCTCGCCCAGCGGCTGGGTGATGCTGCGCCCGACGATGAACGATAGGCCCAGCCCGATCGCCAGAAGGCCCAGGGTCGCGGCGCCCAACGCGGTCGCCTTTTCGCGAAAGTCGCTCATCACGTCGTCGATGTAGATGCCCGAGCCGATGATCCAGCCCCAGGTCGCGAAGCCCTTGACGTACGAGATCTTGGGCACCGGCTGGTCATGCCCCGGCTTGGGCCACAGATAATCGACGAAGCCCTCGCCATTGGCGCGCACGGTGTCGGCGAACGCCACGAACAGCGCCTTGCCGGCGGGGTCCTTCAGGTCGGTGACGTCTTTGCCGTCGAGCGCCGGCTTGATCGGGTGCATCAGCACGCGCGGATGCATGTCGTTGACCCAGAAATACTCCTCGCCCGCATAGCGCAACGTCGAAACCGCGGCCAGGGCGGCGCGCTTGGCGTCCTCCTCGGACATCATGCCCTCGCGCGCCATGTGCTCGTGATGCGCGATCACGCCGAACGCGGCCTCGACAAGCTGGCGCGTCTTGATCTTGCGGGCGATCATCAGGTCGTCATACGAGGCGTTCAAGGCGATCGCCGACAAGGCGACCACTCCGGCCGCCATCACCGCCGCGATGATGCGGATGCGCGTTCCGATCTTCATGCCGACGTTCTTCCCTACGAGCGGTTTTGTTCTTTTGCGGCGGATTATGACACGACGCACCGGCGAGGAAAAGGAATGGTTTATTAACGCTGCTTATATACAGTCATGACGATTATGTCATGACGAAACGGCCCACGGCCCGTCCGCCTTGCCGAAAGGCCAGGAACCGGCGATCATGCCGACCTGTTCCATTTGGGGAGTCTTCTCGCATGTCCGATCATCTTCGCGCCGTCGATGCCGCCGTCGAGCGGCTGTCCGCCCTGCTGGGCCGGGTGGAGACCAAGGAATCCCTCGGCGCGGCCGGCCTGCTGTTGCAGGGCACGCTGTTTGGGATGATCTCGGACGGCAAACTGTATTTCCGCACCGACGACCAGAACCGCGGCGAGTACGAGGCCCACGAGTCGGACGACGACGGCTTCTTCCCGGCCGGCCATGTCCCCGGCGACATCGCCTGGCGCGCGGTGCCTGCGCCCGTGCACGACGACGACGAGACGCTGCGGGCCTGGGCCAAGGCCTCGTGGGAGGCCGGCAAGCGCGCCGCCAAGGCCGCCGTTCGGTGAGCCGGGAACTGGTCGCCCACATCGCCGACCTGCTGGCCCCGCTGGGGCCGGTCAGGGCGCGGGCGATGTTCGGCGGCTTCGGCCTTTACCTCGACGGGCCGATGTTCGGGCTGATCGCCTGGGACACGCTGTACTTCAAGGCCGACGCTTTGAACCGCCCCGATTACGAGGCGGCCGGCTGCGAGGCCTTCAAACCCGGCCCCGCCGCCTTGCCCTATTGGCGGGTGCCGGCCGAGGTGCTGGAGGACCAGGACCAATTATGCGCCTGGGCGCGCAAGGCGCACGAGGCGGCCTTGCGGGCGCCCCCTGGCAAGCGCCGGAAAAAATGACGACATGGCTTCCCAAGGACGTCCGACGACGGAGGCGGCGATGAGCGACGAGTGGCGGGTCGAAAAGGACAGCATGGGCGAGGTTCGGGTTCCGGCCGACAAGCTGTGGGGCGCCCAGACCCAGCGCAGCGTCGAGAATTTCCGCATCGGCGGCGACCGGATGCCGGCTCCCTTGATCCGCGCCTTGGGGATGGTCAAGAAGGCGGCGGCTTTGGCCAATCGCGACCTGGGCGCGCTCGACCCCCGGCTCGCCGACGCCATCGCCCAGGCCGCCGACGAGGTGATCTCGGGCCGGCTGGCCGACCACTTCCCGCTGGTCGTCTGGCAGACCGGCTCGGGCACCCAGACCAACATGAACGCCAACGAGGTGATCGCCAACCGGGCCAGCGAGATTCTAGGCGGCCGGCGCGGCGACAAGGCGCCGGTCCATCCCAACGACCACGTCAATATGGGGCAGTCGTCCAACGACAGCTTCCCCACCGCGATGATGGTGGCCGCCGCCGAGCAGGTCGAGACGGCCCTGATGCCCGCCTTGTTCGAACTTCACCGCGAATTGGCCGCCAAGGCCGAGCTTTGGGCCGGGCTGGTCAAGATCGGCCGCACCCATCTTCAGGACGCCACCCCGCTGACCCTGGGCCAAGAGGCCTCGGCCTGGGCGGCGCAGATCATGCTGGCGATGGACCGCCTGCGCGACTGCCTGCCGCGCGTCTTCCGCCTGCCGCAAGGGGGCACCGCCGTGGGCACCGGCCTCAACGCCGTGAAGGGATTCGATCGGCGGTTCTGCGAGGCGATGGCCCAATTGTCCGGCCTGCCCTTCCTCGCCGCCGAGAACAAGTTCGAGGGCATCGCCGCCCATGACGCGCTGGTCGAGCTGTCGGGCATGCTCAACACCATCGCGGTGTCGCTGACCAAGATCGCCAACGATCTGCGCCTGCTCGGCTCGGGGCCGCGCTGCGGGCTGGGCGAGTTGCGGCTGCCCGAGAACGAGCCGGGCTCGTCGATCATGCCGGGCAAGGTCAACCCCACCCAGGCCGAGGCGATGACCATGGTCTGCGCCCAGGTGATGGGCAACCACGTCGCGGTGACGATCGGCGGCGCCGGCGGCCATCTGCAACTCAACGCCTACAAGCCGCTGATCGCCTTCGGCGTGCTGAACTCGATCCGCCTGCTGGCCGACGCGGCGCGCAGCTTCACCCGCAACTGCGTCGCCGGGATGCGGGCCGACGAGGCGCGCATCGCCGAACTGCGCGAGCGCTCGCTGATGCTGGTCACCGCGCTGGCCCCGCATATCGGCTATGACCACGCCGCCCAGATCGCCAAGAAGGCCCACGCCGAGCGCCTGTCCCTGCGCGAAGCCGCCCTGGCCAGCGGCCTCGTCTCGGCCGACGACTTCGACCGCTGGGTCCGCCCCGAGGCGATGGTCGGATGATCCGCAAGCGATCGGTGCTGATCGCCGGCCACGCCACCAGCGTCTCGATCGAGGCGCCGTTCTGGGACGCCCTGAAGGACATCGCCACCCGGCGCGGCCTATCGCTCAACGACCTGATCGCCGAGATCGACGCCGGGCGGGACGGCAATCTGTCCAGCGCGATCCGGGTGTTCGTGTTGGAGACGGTCCGTGGGGGCCTGAATGGCGTATTATAAGGGCGAGCCAATGAACTGACCCATCGGCGGTGGAAAAAAAGTTCACCACCAAGACACCAAGAGTCACCAAGGGACCGGGGCTGTACGGGCAATTCGCCGCCCGCTTGGTGTCCTTGGTGTCCTTGGTGTTTCCCCACCTGCTTTCCACTAGGCGAGACAAGCAAATGGCTCGCCGGTAGGATAAGGGCGTAGGCCCATGAGGGGTGCACCATGAACGCGAACAAGAAAGTCTACACGGGCGACGGCGGCGACATCCCGGCAATGGGACTGGTCAAGAGCGCCCGCATGATCAATCACGAAAAATCGACCGACGAAGGCGCGCTTCGGGCGCGGGTCCAATCCCAAGTCGGTGCGCTCGACGCCACGGTCTCGGCGGACTTCGACAAGTGGGTCAGATAAGCGCAACATGCCGAGGATTCAGGAGAGGCTGGACGCGCCGCGACAAGATCAAGGCTGCCGCGTCAGCCCCTTCAGCAGGCCGTCGAGAATCTGCTGCTCGACCCGCGGCGCCGGAGCGGCGGCGGGGGGCGGGGGCTGGTCGCCGCCTTGCTGCGCGGCGGGGGCGGGTTTGCGTTGCAGGGCGCCCTGCAACGCCTTGCCGATGTCGCCCGCCTTGCCGCCCAGCGCGCGGCCCATGCCTTTGCTGACCAGCCACGCCTGAAGCTGGTTGGCGTCGAAATTGCGGCGCGGGTCGTCGAGCGGGCCGTCCAGGCGCACGATGAAGGGGGGTGCCTGGGGGTGGTCGGTCATCGTGAATTCCAGCCGGGTGTCGAGCAGCCAGGCCGGCAGG
>JADFZP010000286.1 GCA_015232485.1 Alphaproteobacteria bacterium | reverse complement strand
CCGATCGCGCCGATGGCGGGCGGCGATCCGGTGGCGCCGAATTACATGGCGCGAACCCTCAAGGTCTTCGAGGGCCATTGGCAGGGCATGGATGGCCGCCTGATGACCAGCGAATTGGCGCGCAAGCTGAATTATCCCCAGGGCACCATCGGCGTGCTGCTGGGCGAGGTGACCCTGAACGCCGCCCGCTCGGGCCTGCTGGCCGGGGACGTGGTGGTCAAGGTCGACGACATGGCGGTCGCTTCGGTCGAGGATTTCCAGACCGCGACCCGGCTGGTGATGAACCGCTCGACGGCGCGGGTCACGGTGATTCGCAAGCAGGGCGGCACCTTGCGCACGCTGTCATTGACGCTCGCCACCGAAGGGCCGCTCGGATTCGCCCAGGTCGAGGGCGCGCCGATGATTCAGGCCGGCGATCCGCGGCCGCACGGCTATCGCGGCGCTTGCACCGAGTGTCATCCGATCGGCGAGGGTTTCGAGTTGACCCCGGACCCCGACTTGATAAACTTGCCGCCGCCGGTGATTACCCGCGAAATCGCGGAAGGAGGGGGCAACCCTCATGAAAACCGGGGCGCCTGCGAGGCCTGCCACGTAATCAGGTGAACAGCGGCCTTCGACCCGAAATCTTGGAGTGGCGAATTATGGTGAGGAAGTCTGCGGATTGGGGTGACATCGGGCTGTATGCCCATTGCGGCCTGTCCATCGTTCAGCGACTGGGGTCGAATCTGGTCGATGCCTTCCGCTCGACGTTTTCGCTCGACGAGGATATCCGGCGCACCTATTACCGTGACAAGGGCATCGCCCACGCCAAGGCCGGCCGCTACGAGACGGCCGTGGCGGCGCTTGAGCCGCTGTGGACCGAAGGCACCGACGACAACCAGCTCGCTTTGCATCTGGGCATCGCCTACGTCAAGACCGGCGCCGCCGAGCAGGGGCTGAAGCTGCTCGAGGCGGCCCACCGGGCGGCGCCCGACGACGTCAAGATCGCCACCGTTCTCGGGCTGACCTACGTCCAGGCGCGGCAGCATGAACTGGCGGTGCCGGTGCTGATCAAGGTCGCCGAGGCCAATCCCCTCAATTTCAACGTCCGTTTCCGGTTGGGCGTGGCGCTGGACAATCTCGGGCGCTTCGCGCAAGCGATCGACAGCTTCAAGATCGCCCTCGGCCTGCGTCCCGACGAAGGCAAGGTGCATCGCGCGATCGCCTATTGCTACGAGCAGATGGGCCAGCACGACGAGGCGCTGCCCTATTTCAAGAAGGCCAACGAGCTGGACGGCTCGGGGGTCTGAACACCGGCGGAGTGATGGGGGATCATGGCCAAGGGCGGCAGTGAAGGCAACGCGGCGGAAGTACTCGATTTCCAGGCCGTCAAGCGGGTGAAGGACGCCGACGAGCGGCTGGCCAACCTGTACGCGGTCGAGGAAGGCGAGGGGCTGGAGCCGGTCGGCTCGCGCACCGTCCGGACTCTTCTGGTGCTGTCCTTGGCCGGCATTCTGGTGTTCGTCGTCACCCTGCTGCTGCGTTACAACACCTTCGTCATTTTGCACGAGGAAGCGCTGGCCAAGCGGGCCAATCTCGAAGCCGCGCTCACCCGCCGCGACAATCTGTTCGGCAACCTGGTCAAGTTGACCCTTAATCACGCCGCCCTCGAACATTCCGTGTTCAACCACGCCGCCGACAAGCGGGCGGAAAGCGTGACCAGTGGTCGCGGCACGCCCGAAGCGCTTGAGAAGCTGTTCGAGAGCAGCGATCTCGGCAAGGCACTCGGGCTCGATGGCGCCGGCCTGAACGCCGCGCTCGGGCGCCTGATGGCCATCGTCGAGCAATATCCGAACATCCAGTCGGCCGAGACCTACAAAAAGATGATGGGGTCGCTGGTCGACATGGAAGATCGAATCGCCCTGCGCCGCGAGGAATCAAATACCTCGTCGGCCATCTTCAACACGGAAATCACCAAATGGCCCTGGGATTATCTGGCGCGGGTCACCGGTTTCGATCGGATGGAGTATTATCAGCGCCCGGCGGATGGGGACACTCCGGTGATCACGCCTGAATTGTTTCAGGAGCTGCTGCCCTTGGCGCATGGAAAGGCGAGCGCGAAATGATCTGGGAAACAATCGCGCGGGGCACCAGCGTAGTATGGTTGACGCAAGGAGTGCTTAGCCTGTTCGAGTGGGCGTTCAAGCACGACATCCGCCCGCACCGATTCTACTCCACCCAGGAGTTGGCCAACCTGCTGGGTATCGAGAGGATCGAAGCGATCGAGATGGTGCGATCCGGCAAGGTCAAGGGAAAGAAGTTGGACGGCAACTACCGCATCTTGGGTAGCGCCATTTTGGAATATATGAGCCAATGAAGTTCGATTATTGCAGAGACTGTCGGGAAGAGGTGGTCTGGTGGGCGTTCTATGTGAACATCTTCCAGACTATCTTCAAGGGAATCCTGGGCCTTCTCAGCGGAAGCGCCGGGCTGCTCGCCGACTCGCTTCATTCCGGCGCCGATGTCGTGGCCACCATGGTCACGATGTTTTCGGTCAAGATGTCGAACAAGCCGGCGGATGACAAGCATCCCTACGGCTATGGCAACATCCAGTACATCTCGTCGGCGATCGTCGGCTTGATTTTGCTGCTCGGCGCGATGCTCTTGATGTACGAATCGATCGTCAAGATCATCGGTGGTAACCTCGAGGCCCCCAGCATCATCGCCGCCGTCGGCGCCGCGGTGACCATCGTCACCAACGAGTTGATGTACCGTTACCAAGTGTGCGTCGGCACCGAGAACAACAGCCCGGCCATCATCGCCAACGCTTGGGACAACCGCTCGGACGCCATCTCGTCGGTGGCGGTGTTGGTGGGCGTGGTGGCGTCGGTGATCGGCTTCCCGATCGCCGATACGCTGGCCGCCGTGGGTGTCTCGCTGCTGGTGGGCAAGATCGGCATCGAGCTGATCAGCGAGGCGTTCAAGGGCCTGATGGACACCTCGGTCGATGTCGAGGTCCTGGAAACCGCCTGGCAGGCCGCCAGCGAACATCCTGCGGTGCATTCGATCTATTTCCTGCGCGGCCGCAATGTCGGTGAAGAGGTGCATCTCGACGTTCGCCTTCGGGTCAACCCCGGTCTGAAGATCAAGGACAGCACCAAGGTGGCCGAAGCGGTTCGCGCCCGCATTCAAGAGAAGCTGCCGTTCGCCCGCGACATCCGTCTGTTCGTCAGCCCCGCGCCGGCGCACGAAACCGCGGCTCGGGCCTAACGATGACGGGCCTGACCCTGATCGCGCGGCTCAGGGACTCGTCGCGTCGCCTCGCCGAGGTGGCCCGAAGCGGCGACCCCAGTCAGGCGGTCTTGGTGGGTGGGGCCGTTCTGGTGGCGGCGGTGGTCGTCCTGGCCCTGTTGCCCGATCGGGCGCCGACCGTCATTTCGTCCGATGCCGCGTCGGCCATGACGGCCACCGCCGTGCCGGCCGCGCTGCCCGGCCTGACGCCCTTCGTCCCGACCGCGCCGATCCAGTTCGCCGGCCGGGTGACCCGCACGGTCAGCGTCGGCGATGCCGCCGGGTGGGGGCAGGTGCATCTGTGGATCAATGACGGCACCGGCAGCTTGCTGGAAATCTCGGTGGCTCCGCAGTCCTATTTGCGGCAAATCGGATGCCCCACGCTGGACAACGCGCGGCTGACCGGCACCGGTTTTCTGTTCGACCCCACCCGTCCGGGTGCCGAGATCTATGCCAAGGACGTGGTCGTCAACGGCGTCACCTGCCGTCTGCGCGATGACGAGGGCCTAGCTCTCTGGTTCAACCCGACGCAGTGAGGCGAAGCCCGGCGATGGCCTTCCCCAAACTTCCGCGTCGGCCCGTGACCTACGCCATCCTGGCTTTGTTGGTGGCGGTGGGCGCCGGCCTGTTCTGGAACAAGATCGCCGGCTCGCCGTCGCCGCTCGACGGCGTTTCGTCATTGCGCCGGGCCGAGGGGCTGCTGTTCGGCCGCCTGCCCTTGCCGACCGAGCCGACCCTGCTGGACCCGATGACCGAGATGGTCGCACCGAAGCCGGCCTACAAGCTGATGACCATCAAGCACATTCCGCCGGTCAAGTTGGGCACGGGGATGCCGCATCCTTATGTGGGCGACTGCCGCCACTGCCATCTGACCATCGGCGGGGCGCCGGCCGGATCGCAGTACAAGACGCCGGTGGGCGCCATCCTCGAAAGCCTGTCAAGGGTGCGAAAATTGGGGCCGCCCATCCTGCCCACCTCGCGCCAACCGCATCCGCCGGCCGGTCGTTGCATCAAATGCCACGACATCGTCGTCAAGGTTCCGTTGAACGGGGATAGCGGAGTCCGCTGGCGGCTTTGAGGGTTCACTTCTTGCCGGTCAGCAGCATTTCCATCAGGCGGGATTGGCTCATCACTTCCTTGCCGCCGGTCGGCACGCTCGGCTCTTCGGCGCCGTCCTGCGCCCCATTGGCGTTGAGCAGCCCGATCAGCACGCTCAACAAAGCCTGTTGAAGGCTGAAGTCGATGTCGCCGAGATTCAGGCGGAACACTTGGCTGTCGGGATATTGCGACAGCTCGCCCGCCTCGGGGTTGCCCAAAATGATCACGGGCGCCGCGCCCCCCGCAATCCCCGCGAGAGCCGCCATCGATCCGATCGGCGGCGCCGGTGCGAGGGCTTCCGGGACATTGGCCATCGGCCGAGCCCGAGGCATCGCCGCGGCACGGCGCGGCGGCGACGGAATCGGCTCCGGTCGCGTGTCCGGTTCGGCGGTATCGAGAGCCGGTTCGGGCGCGGTGGGTTCCGGCGCTTCCGGTATCGGCGGCTCGGGCTCGACAAGCGGCTCGTCATCGGCCTCGGGGTCCAGAGCGGGCGCGAGCTTTTCGGCCTCGACCGGCGGCGGCGGCTCGGGTTCGGGGACGACCTCGGGCTTCGGAGCGGGCGGGGGCGCGGGCTTCTGGGCCTCGACCGGCGGCGGCGGCTCGGGTTCGGGGACGACCTCGGGCTTCGGAGCG